>JAHDFG010000162.1 GCA_020628265.1 Pseudooctadecabacter sp.
CGTAGACGGCTGGCAGGGACCCGCCCCAGATGCCATCGGCATAAGAGATATCGGAGTGGCAGATCGCGCAGGCATCGAGAGAGACTTCAACCTCTTCGCCGATAGGCGCGCGGATTTCGATCTCTTCGATCTGGAAGGGTTCGCCAAAGGCATGGCAGACGGCGGCTTTGATGCGGGGCATGGGCTGGCTCCGGTTGGTGTTTTGGCGAGGGTGGAGCGCCCCAACCGTCGACGCAAGTTGGAAAGCGACGGGACGTGTCGGTAACGTCGGGTGAACGGCTTTATCTGCTTTAAGCGGGCTGCAGTCGCTTTCGGCCCAGAAAGACAACCATGCAAACCACCATGAGGACTGCGGACAGGGCGAAAGCAGCCCCGGGTAGATACAGGTTCCCGTCCGCTGTAAACGCCCAGAAAATCTGGGTCATCACCAAAGGGGAGAAGATCATCGCGATGGATTTGGCCGAGGCGATGACGCCTTGAAGCTCTCCCTGTTGGTCATCGCCCGCCCGTTGCGACATCATGCCTTGCAGCGCAGGTGTGACCACGGCCCCCAGGGCCGTCAGTGGCGTGAAGACCAGTGCGATCCAGCCGTTCGAGATCATCGTGAGGGCCACGAAGGCCATGAGGTTGAAGCTGATTCCATAGACAATCGTGGCCCGTTCGCCAAAGCGGCGCAGGATGGGGCGGATCAGGACGCCTTGGACCAGTGCCATGCCAATGCCGAACATGGCCAGTGACCCGCCGACCATGCCAGGCGACCAGCCGAAGGCTTCCTTCGTGAAGTATGCCCACGTGGCGGGGTACACAATGAAGGCAAATTCATAGAGGAAGACCAACAGTATCAGGCGGCGGACGCCATCCAGTTGGCCAAGCGCCTGAAACGCGCCAAAGGGGTTGGCGCGGCGCCATGCGAAGGGGCGCCGGATGCGGTCGTCCACGGTCTCGGGCAAGACGAAATAGCCGAACACGAGGTTTGCGGCCCCCAAGGCTGCGGCGGCATAGAAGGGCGCGCGGGTGCCAAACTCGCCCAGAAGGCCGCCGATGACGGGCCCGAGCACAAACCCGATCCCGAAGGCGGCCCCGACGAGCCCGAAATTGGCGGATTTTTCTTCCGGTTTTGAAATGTCGGCGATGAAGGCCGATGCGGTAGATTGGGTCGCGGCCGTGATCCCCCCGATCACGCGGGTCAGGAACAGCAGCCAGATGGTGCCGGCCACGGCCATGACGAGGTAGTCGATGGTCATGACCAGCAGCGAGATCAGCAAAACGGGCCTGCGCCCGTAGGCGTCGGACAGCGACCCCAAAACGGGACCAAAGAAGAACTGCATGACAGCAAAGGTTGTCGCCAGAATGCCGCCCCAGATCGCCGCTGTGCCAAGGGTGCCGCCGTTCACCTCGGTGATGAGGTCGGGCATGACCGGCAGGATCAGACCGATCCCCATCGCATCAAGGGTCAGTGTGATCAGGATGAAGGTGAAGGCGCGGCGGCGTTGGCGTTGGTCCATGTCCGTCGGTGTAAAGTGAACCGGTCGGTTTAGGAAGGGTCCGGCGAAAATATCTCGGGCCGGACCCGACCGGCTTAGAAGGACCAAGTGTAACCGGTGTCCTGTTCGGTTCGGGCCCAAAGCTGTTCCATGACTGGTTTGTCATAGGCGTAGTCCTCAAGATTGCCGCGCCCTACCGGACCTGTGAAGCCCATACGCCCCGTCGGGCCATACAACGCGCGCTGTTCCAACCCCCCTTCGGTTGCGCACATCACTTCTGGGTAGGCCCCTTGTTCGGCGGTCTGGACCAGAGGTGTCTTGCTCATCAGGCCGAAGATGATCTTGGTCAGGCGGCTCCCGCTTGTGGTGATCAGCGAGGTGGCTGACGACCCCGGGTGGCACACATAAACCTCAACCGCTTTTCCCGATGCCTTGACGCGGTCCTGAAGTTCGTAGGCGAACATCATCTGGGCCAGTTTGCTTTGGCTGTAGGCCGGATTTGCGCTGTAGCCCGCTTCCCATTGCATGTCATCAAATCGGATCGTCCTCAGACCCATGCGGTACCCCAGGCTGGCGACAACAACGATCCGGCCTGCAGAGGCCTCGATCAAGTCGAACAGCATTCCTGCCAGCACAAAATGACCGTAGTGGTTCGTGCCCAACTGGCTTTCAAAGCCGTCTACGGTCAGCTCCCGACGGGGGACTTGTGCGATAGCGGCATTGCACATCAGGGCGTCGATCCGGTCGACCGTGGCCAGAAGTTCCGTCGCTGCGGCACGGACGCTGGACAGGTTGGCCAGATCCATGCGGATGAACTGCACGGGGGCGTCTGCGCCGAATTCCTGCTTGAGGGATGTGAGTGCCGCCGCGGACTTTTCGGCGCTGCGGTTGAGCATCACGACGCGGCCGCCTTTTGACAGAAGGATGCGCGCGGCTTGAAAGCCGGTGCCTGCGTTTGCGCCGGTGATGACGAAGGTTTTTCCGTTGAGGTCGCCGAGCCGGTCCGGTGTCCAGCCTTGGGGTCCGAATGTTGTATCTGGCATGTCTGTTTTCCTATGCTTGTCGTCGCGCCATGAGGGTTGATATTCTGGCGTTGGATGTGAGATAAATCCCCGATCCCGTCAAAAACAGACGATATCCTCTCAATGAGTAGCCTATTTGTATCAATCATATTGATTGTTGCATTCATACCGTTTTAGTTGGCTGCATGAACAAAGAGCGCATCCGAGAGATCATTGAACGAACCGTCACCAATGACGGGTTAACGGCAACCGGTATTGACGGGGTGCAGCTGTTCCGTGCCACGACGTCTGTTCCCTGTATGCCTGCGGTCTATGACCCTTGCGTGATCGCCATCGTCAGCGGGTCGAAAGAGGCCGTGTTGGACGGACAGCACCACATCTACGACAGCCAGCGGTATTTGTGCTGCCCGATGTCGATGCCGGTCGAGGCCGGAACGCCAAACGCATCCCCCGAGAACCCGCTGTTCGGGGTCTACGTTTCCCTCAACCATCGCGAGATGTCCGGCCTGACGTTGGAGTTGGATAACGCCTCTGCGGGGCCCGTGCCCGATGGGGCCGGAGGCGGAACACAAGGCGTTCGTTTGGCCGAGTGGGATACGCGCTTTGCAGACGCGCTGTTGAGACTTGTGCAGGTGCTGGAGGACCCGGTGGATATGGCGGTCTTGGGACAGTCGAGAATGCGTGAGGTGTTGTACGCGGTGCTGAAAGGGGAGGCTGGCGCGTTTGCCCGCGCGGCTTTCGGGCCGGGGAATGCTATTGCGCGTTCGATTGCGCTGGTGGCGGACGATTTGCAGGCACCGGTGACCATTGACGATATGGCCGCACGGGCCGGAATGAGCCGCGCCGCCTTTCATCGCAAGTTCAAACAGGCAACGACGCTTTCGCCGATCCAGTTCGTCAAATCCATGCGGTTGAACCATGCCGCAATGCAGATCGCCGGAGGAATGTCCGCGCAGCAAGCCGCGGTGGACGCGGGCTATGTCAGCGCGTCCCAGTTCGGACGCGAGTTCAAGCGGCACTACGGGCAATCCCCGAAGCAGTGGAGCGCCGAGAACACGGTTCGTTCAGGTCTTATCTGATACCGGTTCAGATGTGCCCGATGTCGGTCAGGAAACCGACGAGACGTTCAGTGACCTCGGTGGGATGGGTTTCGGGTGCCAGATGGCCTGCACCGCGGATCAGGTGAAAGGTGCTACCAGGAATAAGGTCGGTCGTTTCGCGGACGAGATCGGGCGGGGTGGATTTGTCGCGGTCCCCGCAAAGGCCGAGTGTCGGCAGCCGCAAGCCTGAGGTGGGGGTGTAGAAATCTGTGCCTGCAATCGCCTCGCAGGTTGCGGCGTATCCTTCGGGATCGGTGTTCAACAGGCGCGTTTCGGCCCGAGGGGCGTCGCTGTTCCACCGTGCGAGGGTGTCGGTGGCAAGGGCGCTCATCCCTCTCGTGCGAGCGGTCTTCGCGCGGTCGTGCCATGGCCCCGGCTGGCCGAATTTGGCGGCGGTCCCGCACAGGACGAGCCCGCGCACAAGGTCGAGCCGCTTGACGGCCAGACCTTGGGCAATCATCCCGCCGAGCGAGAGGCCGAAGACCACTGCATCGGTGATCTTGCGGGCATCGAGAAGGTCTTCGATGTCCTTGACCAGCGCCCCCATGGCATAGGGCCCATCCGGTACGGGTGAGGCACCGTGCCCGCGCAGATCGGGGCGGATGGTCGTGTGATCGGGCAGGTGCAAACCGTCAAAGACGGACGCGTCCATCCCCAACCCGTGCAGCAGGACGACTGGTGGGCCGCTGCCTGCAATTGTGACGTTAAGGTCAGTCATCGTCACCGATGCGGATATGGGCGATGATTTGGCCGTGATCGGAAGCCAGTTTGTTGTAGGGCGCTTCGGGGTGAGAGCCGTCCGTGAGGTGGTCGTTCAAGACGCTGAAATATTCCATCTCGCCGATCTTCTTTTTGTAGTCGGGATGGAAGTGGCGGGACATGTAGATCTGGTCGATCGATTCAAAGACGCCGCCAAAGGCCGAGGTGTAGACCATGTCGCGGGCGGATTTGCGCACGAACAGGCGTTCGGCGGAATGCAGGCGCACACGGTCGACGTCTTCCTGAATTTGCTCGTTCTCTTCCTTTGAGTAGCGGTCCTGCGGATGTTTGGCGTCGTGGCGCAGCATCCACGAGTAGTTCTTGAACGGCACCTCGCCCGAGATGATCTCGGAGCTGACCGCATGTTCGCCATCGTTGAAATCGCCCAGCACCATGACAGGGTGTCCGGCGTTCAGCTCTTCGATGATCTCGCGGCGCAGGATCCAGGCTTCGGCCATGCGGCGCAGGCCCGCGCGCAAAGACCCCAGCGCGCGGGCGGCTGGGTCATATTTGGTCAGAACAGCAGCGGGCGGAAAATCGGCGCCTTTGGGGGTCAGATGCTCGCCCAGTTTGGATTTCAAGTGGCAATTGAAGACCGTGACCACTTCGCCGCCGACGGGGATGCGGGCCTTGAGGATCGGGCGGCTGAGGCGGCGG
>JAHDFG010000163.1 GCA_020628265.1 Pseudooctadecabacter sp.
GACCCGCAGGGCATCCACGGTGGCGCGATGTTGAAATTCCACGACTACGCAGCGGGCATTGGCCGTGCCATGGGAACGCCGATTGATCCGCGCCAGATCGAGGAGGTTGCCGCCACGGCACCGCAGGGCGATTTGGCTTATGCGGGCGGGATCGCGGATGCGAAAGAGGCGCTTTATGCCAGTTTTCCCGAAGGCCTGAAACAGAAGGGGGCGGCGTGATGCCAAAGACAGATGCGAAATCGCGGGCCGCGTGGCTGATTGACCTGCTGGCACTGGATGCACCCATCCAGATGGCCGACATCGGCGCGCGGATCACCAAGGAAGTGCCTGTTTACAAGCCACTGCTGGATCATGATCTGGCTCATCTTCATGGCTTCGAGCCCGAGCCTGAGGCCTTTGCCGAACTGGAAGCGGCGGCAGGTGAGGGCGTGTCGGTCTACCCCTATGCCGTAGGCAAACCGGGCCCTGCGACGTTCTACGCCCATCACATCGGTGCGCTGTCGTCGGTGTTCAAATTCTGCGCCAGTGCGGCGCAATATCTGGGCAAGGGGTTCTGGGTGAAGCGCCCGATCACCGAGCACCAGATGGAGTTGGTTGCGCTGGATGACATCGACGGTCTTCCCCCGCTTGATCTGTTGAAGATGGACGTGCAAGGGGCCGAGTTCGATGTGCTGCAAGGCGGCACCAAGACGCTGGCCGACTGCATGATGATCATCCCCGAGGTCCGGTTCTACCGGATGTACGAGGACGAGCCCATGTGGGCGGATGTGGATGCAGAGATGCGGGCGCAGGGATTTGTGTTGCACAAGTTCATGCACCAGAAGTCTGTCGTCCTGCCCTCAAGCCAGAAATCGAGCTTCAACAAGCGGCGTGGATCGCAACTCTTGGATGGGGATGCGGTTTATATTCGCAACCTCGAGGACACGGAAAAGCTGACGTCGCGTCAACTCAAAATCATGGCACTGGCTGCAGATATTGTCGCCGGAAGTCCTGATTTATGCGCCTATTGTCTGGATGCTTTGAAGGCGCGGAATGACGTTCCTACGAACGCAACACGCCAATATATCAAGAGGTTACCGGCTGCGGTGCTGGCAACTGAAACAGCGGTCGAGGCGGCCGAGTAAATTGAAACAAGATCGACATATCCGGCAGGGCGATGCCCCACCCGTGCCCCATTTTGGCCTAAACCCTTATCTATCTTTGGAAATTAGAAGATTTGGGATTCGCTGGAATGGCTATCAGCACGACCACATTTGCGGAACGCCTGGACAAGATCAATTCAGGCAACACGACCTCTTGGACCGTTCCGGGCGAGGGGTTGGCGGATGTGCGCGACGAGCGTCGCTTTCTGAGCCGTGCGGGCATCAAGATGCGCCAGAAATCCACTCAGCAAAAAGCGGGTCTGATGCTTTACGTCGTGGCACTGGTGTCCGGCGCGGCCAGCGTGATCAGCGCCCGTTGGCTCGACTTCACGTTTCTGGACGACGCTTTGGCCTTTGCCAGCGCCAAGGGTTTGGATTTGGCGTCGATGCTGGCTGGCGTGCCAACGTCACTGGTGCTTGCGGTCGTGCTGAGCCTGATGGCCATGATGATCTTCGGTCTGCGCAAGTCTGCGATCCACGTCCAAACAGCGGGCTTCATGGGCGCTTTTCTGTTCGAGGCCGATCTGGTGGCCTTGGCCCCCGAGGTCTACGCGAAGTTCTACCCGGAATCCTGGGTGATCGATATGGTCGCCAACGCGACGCTGGTCACCTAACACACAAAACAACTGAACAACTCATGCAGAGGGCCGCGGCGACGCGTGTCCTCCATTCGTCTATGGAAAGAGGATAACATGCTGGAAATCAAAGACTTGCACGTCGAACTTGAAGAAGAGGACAAGAAGATCCTTAAGGGCGTCAACCTGACGGTTGAGCCTGGAAAGGTGCACGCGATTATGGGGCCGAACGGGTCCGGCAAATCCACGCTGTCTTACGTGCTGTCCGGTAAGGATGGTTATGAGGTCACCGGTGGTCAGGCCACGCTGGACGGCGAAGACCTGCTGGACATGGAAGCAGAGGAGCGCGCCGCTGCCGGCCTGTTTCTGGCGTTCCAGTACCCTGTCGAAATCCCCGGTGTGGGTAACATGACCTTCCTGCGCACGGCACTGAATGCACAGCGCAAGGCCCGCGGCGAAGAGGAAATGTCAGCCGCCGAGTTCCTGAAGGTGGTGCGCGCCAAGGCGAAGACCCTGAAGATCGACGCGGACATGCTGAAACGGCCTGTGAACGTGGGCTTCTCGGGCGGTGAGAAGAAGCGCAACGAGATCCTGCAGATGGCGATGCTTGAGCCAAAAATGTGCATTCTGGACGAGACGGATTCCGGCCTCGACGTGGATGCGATGAAGCTGGTGTCTGAAGGCGTGAACGCCCTGCGCGACGAAGGCCGTGGGTTCCTTGTCATCACGCACTACCAACGTCTTCTGGACCACATCAAGCCGGACGTCGTGCACATCATGGCGGACGGTCGCATCGTGAAAACGGGCGGGCCGGAGCTGGCTCTGGAAGTCGAGAACAACGGCTACGCCGACATCCTGACGGAGGTGGCGTAATGGCGCTGCCCCAAGTCAACAAGGTCAAGCAGGACGCGACGGATGCGCGTCTTGCTGGCATGGAAATGCCCGATGGCGCGGCATGGATCACGGAAGCTCGCACCGAAGCGGTCAACCGTGTGCAAGCCATGGGGCTGCCCCATGCGCGCGATGAATACTGGAAGTTCACCAAGCCTGCGTCACTGGTTCAGCCCGAACCCGAAGCCGCGGCGCTCTTTCACAACGACGAAGGCCCCTTGTGGGACGATCTGGACCGGCTGAAGGTCGTGTTTGTGGATGGCGTTTTCGATGCGGAGGCCTCGGACGATCTGGCAGGCGAGGGTCTTGAGATCGAGCGTCTGGCCGATGTGGCGACGAAGGATATTCACTGGGCCAAGGACCTTTACGGTCAGCTTGAGGCTGGTGAGCATGGCTACACGCCACGCCCGCTTGCCGCGCTTAACACCGCCTTTGCGACGGACGGTGTCGTGATCCGCGTCAGCGGCAAGGTGAGCAAGCCTGTGAACCTGATTTACCTCCACAAGTCAGAGACTTCCGATGCGATCCTCCATCATTGCGTGAAGGTCGAAGAAGGGGCCGAGGTGACGCTGCTGGAAACCGGTCCGGCTGCGGCGCGGTTCAACAAGGTGCTGGAGGTCGATGTGGCCGACAGTGCCGCGTTCCACCATGTACGGGTGCAGGGGCGTGACCATGAACGCCGTGCGGTGACGGGCATTTTCGGACGTCTGGGCACCGAAAGCACGTTCAAGTCCTTTACGCTGACGATGAACGGCGTCTTGACCCGCAACGAATGTGTGTTGGAGCTGACGGGCGACGATGCCGTGGCCCATGTGGCCGGCGCCTGCGTGGGCGACGGGACCGATTTCCACCATGATGACACGGTGTTCATCACCCATGACGCGGTGAATTGCGAAAGCCGTCAGGTGTTCAAGAAGGTGCTGCGCAACGGGGCCGTGGGCGTGTTTCAGGGCAAGATCCTTGTGAAGGAAGACGCTCAGAAAACGGACGGCTATCAGATCAGCCAGTCGCTTTTGCTGGATGAGGATGCGCAGTTCCTCGCCAAGCCTGAGCTTGAGATTTACGCCGACGATGTGGCGTGTTCCCACGGGTCCACGTCCGGTGCGATCGATGAGGAGGCGCTGTATTATCTGCGCTCGCGCGGGGTGCCGATGCAGCAGGCAACGGATCTGTTGGTTCTGGCGTTCCTTGCGGAAGCCTTGGACGAAATCGCGGACGATAGCCTGTCAGAGGCGATCTATGCCCGTCTTGAAGGTTGGTTGGAGCGCCACGCGAGCTGATGCCTGTCTCTCGGGATATCGTGCGGACGTATCGCGGCCCGCGTCGCGTTGTGGCGGACCTGCTGACCATGGGGCAGCGGGAAGACCGCGCCATTGCGTGGCTGATGATCGGCTGCTTCATCTTCTTTCTGGCACGTCTGCCAGGCCTGCAACGGCTCGCGGTGCTGGAGGGCGGTGATTTTCAGCGTGATGTGATCTATGCGTTCTTCGCGCTGATGATGATCGCGCCGCTGCTGTTCTATGCCGTGGCGGGCATCGCCTATCTGGTGATGCGCGTGGCGGGGCGGAGCATCACGCCTTTCGGGGCGCGGGTGGCGATTTTCTGGGGATGGCTGGCCTCGACACCGGTGGCACTGCTCTACGGTCTGTTGGCAGGGTTCAACGGGTTGGAGCATTCGGGCACCGTTCTGGTGGGTTACGTCTGGACGGGGGTCGTCGCGTGGTTCTGGGTCGCGGGCCTGCTGGAAGCATCGAAGGAATTGCCATGAATTTCACCGCCCAATCGGTCTGGGAGATGACCAAACTGTTCGTGCGGGACCCCGCTGATGCGTCCCGTCGCGTGATTGCCGCCGATCTGCCGGTAAACGTGTCGGTGCTGATGCTGGTGTTGGCGGGCGTCATGTCCGGCGTGATGGCTGCCATCTCCGTTACGCTGTACGGCACCCGCACGATCACAATGCAGTTGCCCGACGGGTCCGAACAGGTGATCGAGCAGGCCTCGCCCTTTATGACGGGCGCCTTTTCGGTGCTGGCGGGCTTGGGCTTTGCCTATTTCGTCTATTGGGTCGGCACGCGCAGCAGCGGGCAGGGTGGCTTGCCACAGGTCTTGTCGGTGATCGCCACGTGGCAGATCGCGATGACGGTCTTGGGCGTGATGGCCGTGGTGCTGGATATGCTTGTGCCGTTGGCGGGATTTGTCATGGCGGTCTTTGTCATCGTCGTGTCTGTCCGCGCCTTGGTGCTGGGGGTCCAGACGGTCCACGGGTTCGAGGGTGCAGGAAGAGCCCTGATGGTGATCCTTGCCGCCCTCATCGTGTTGTTCTTCGTATTGATGATCGTGACGGCCATGTTCGGGCCCATGTTGATCCAAGAGGTTCCAAATGAGCTTTGATGTTGCAGCGGTCCGTGCGGAC
>JAHDFG010000164.1 GCA_020628265.1 Pseudooctadecabacter sp.
TCAACGCCAAAAACCACGGCCAAGGCACCATGACCTACGCCGACGGCTACACCTACGTGGGCACATGGGCCAACGGCCAGCGCGAAGGCTTCGGCACCGCGACCTACGCCGACGGGACCGTCTACGAGGGCGAGTTCATGGCCGGCCAGCGCCACGGCAACGGCAAGATCACAATGCCGGACGGCTTCATCTACGAAGGCCAATGGGCCATGGGCGAAATCTCCGGCCTTGGCGTGGCCACCTACACGAACGGTGATGTCTACTCCGGCCAGTTCCGCTCCGGCCGCCGTCAGGGCACCGGCACAATGACCTACGCATCTGGCCAAGTGGCCGAAGGTGACTGGCAGGACGGCGCGCTCGTGACCCAAAACGCCTCTAGCCCCGCGACGCAAAGCGTGGTCGGCGAAGGGGAAGGCGTCGAAGCGACAGAATAACGGAGTCAGTCGATCAATGTGGCCGCCGCGCCTGCTGGGGATTTGACGCGGCAGCCTGCGTGGCGGAGGAATTACCGGTTACGGCCGTTTCCGTTGCCTCTGCCTTTGCCTTTGGTTTCGGTCGTGGTGGTGTCATCAGTCACCCGCGGCGTACCTTCTTCTGTGCCTTCAATGCCTGTGCCCGCAGCACCGTCAGGGAAAATGGATTGTGCAACAGTCGGGGTTGCCAACATTGCGGCAGCGATCGCGGCGGGGATGAGAAGTGCTTTCGTCATGGTCTTTATCCTTTGATCTGTGTTTCACCGTTGCCAGCGTTTCACGCCGCCAACGATGATGTTGAGTAAGCGCACAGGTAAGAACGGGTCCAATCAAGACGTCTCACAGAATATTGCTGTCACGTAAGTGAATAAAAACGAATTAAATGAAATCCGAAAATACCGTTTAAAATGAATGGCTTAAAAGCGGCCAACCAGTCGCGCACAGCACGGCTTCAGTTACTTCGGGCTACAGATCTAATTTCGCTGTTCAAGCCAGATAATCACGCAACCGGCTTGCGGAACGTAATGCTGGTTGGCCGCGTGTATCCCGAATGGGTCGTGCGCATCACTTCATGAAAGCCCAGCGCCTTAAAGACGGCATGGACCTCAACCAACTCCACCCGGCTTTGCAGCTCCAGCCAACCCAGACCCAGTTCAACTGCGCGGCGTTCGGCCAGCGCCATCAGCTCACGCCCGCCCCCGCGCCGCCGGTCCCGCACAGCCAGTTTGCCCACATAGAGGACCTGAGGTCTCGGCGTCAGCACCACCGTGCCCACAACCGGATCACCCAAAACCCAGACCTCTCCGGCAGGGTCGCGCAAATCATCAACAGTCATCGAGGCCAGCGACGACGGCGGATCAATCCGCCCTTCCATTCCCGCGAAGGCTTCGACCATCACATCAAAGGCCTTAACCATTTCCGGACTGTCCGGGGGCAAATTTCGAATATCATGATCCATATCAACATCTTACGGGAAATCCCGCCAAATTGCCACATCCGCAGCCATACGCGAGCCATACGGTTGCCATACGCAAACCATACCCGGTTTCTCGTTTACATTAATTAACACGTGCCGTGAGCCGCGTTAACGATCAGACGGTCTCGCCCGCATCCAGCTTCGCCAAAAACGCCTCCGCCTCCGACAACACCGTCTCGCGTTTGGCCTCGTCCATCCGGTCCCAAACGCGGTACATATTGCCCATGCGGTGGTTGTCCTTGAACCGTTCCCGATGCCGGTCAAGGAAGTGCCAATAAAGCAGGTTGAACGGGCAGGCATCCGGCCCCGTTTTGTCCTTCACCTTATAGCTGCAGCCCTTGCAGTAATCCGACATCTTGTCGATGTAATTCCCGCTGGAAATATAAGGCTTCGAGGCGATGATGCCGCCATCGGCAAACTGGCTCATCCCGATGGTATTCGGCGCCTCGACCCACTCGAATGCATCCGCATAAACCGCCAGATACCACTCATGCACTTGGCTCGGCTCGACCCCCGCCAACAGCGCGAAATTCCCCGTCACCATAAGGCGTTGAATGTGGTGGGCATAAGCCTCGTCATGGGTCTGCTCCACCGCCTTTTCCAGACAGCGCATCCACGTCTTCTGACCCCAATAAAGCCCCGGCAAATCGCGGCTATGGCCCAGCGCATTGCGCGACGTATAATCCGGCCCCTCAAGGAAATAGATGCCCCGAATATACTCCCGCCAGCCGATGATCTGACGGATAAACCCCTCGGCGGCATTGATCGGCGCCGCGCCCTCTTTCCAAGCCTCTTCAACAGCTTGGCAGACCTCCAGTGGGTCCAGCAGACCTGCGTTGATGTAGAGCCCGACAATCGCGTGATAAAGGAACCGCTCCTCCCCCATCATCGCATCCTGAAAGTCCCCGAACTTGGGCAAACCGCCCTTCACCCAATGGGCCAGATGCTGTCGCGCTTGGCCTTGATCCGTGGCAAACCAAAAGTCATCGAGCGTGCCGAAATTTGTCCCGAACTTTTCTGCCACAAGGTCCAGAACCTCGCGCGTGACCTCATCAGTCTGGAACCGCATCGGGCCGGAATAATCCACCGATCCAGGTGCGGGTTTGCGGTTGTCATGATCGAAATTCCACTTGCCGCCAGAGGGGTCATCACCCTCCATCATCAGCCCCGTCTTGCGCCGCATCTCGCGGTAAAAATACTCCATCCGCAGCGCCTTGCGCCCCTCGGCCCAATCCTCAAATTCCTTGTGGCTGGCGATGAACCGATCATCCTGTAGGACCTCGACGTTCAACGGCAGATCACGCAACGCCTCAATCACCCGCCATTCACCCGCCTCGGTCGTCAAAACCGCATCCGTGCCAAGCTCCTCCGCACGCTGCAGTAACACCCCATTAAGGCTACCAGGATTATCCTCATCATCCAGTTTCGAATACCGAACGTCCCAGCCGTCCTTGCGCAAGCGCGCTGCAAACTTGCGCATGGCCGTAAACAGAAAGGCAACCTTCTTGGGATGGTGCGGCACATACTCCGCCTCCCCCATGACCTCCGCCATCACTACAACATCTTTACCTTTGTCCCCCGCCTGCAACGCAGACAGGTTTTCGGACAGTTGATCGCCAAGAACCAGAACCAACTTCACCACGGCACCTCTGCGCCCGAATAATCGTAAAATCCGCCCGTCTGTTCGGGGGTCAAGCCCAACAAAACATTGCACAAATTCCGCGCCGCGGTCGCTGCATCCACCTTCTTGTGACCAGGATATCCGGCGGTAAACGGCGTCTCAACAGTCCCGGGATGCAGCGCCACAATCGCCGCCTCCTTGCGCTTGCGCCCGATCTCGATCGCAGCCCCATGTACAATCTGGTTCAACGCCGCCTTCGACGCACGGTAGGAATACCACCCGCCAATGCGATTATCGCCAATCGACCCGACGCGCGCCGACAACACGCCTACATAGGACGCCCGCCCGCGCGGCAACAACCGTTCCACCTCAGCCAAAATCAAAGCAGGCCCAACAGCATTCACAGCATAAACATCCAAAGCTTGGCTCACCGCCACCGCATCCAAAGCCTTCTCTGGCGCCCCGCCGGCCGCCAAAGTCCCGACAGCCACAAAGACCACGTCAAACGGCCCTTGCAGCCCGCCCAACACACGCCTGACCGAGGCCGCGTCTGTGACATCCAGACCGTCGCCTGACCGCGACACACCCGTCACGTCAAACCCGCGGCCACTCAACTCCTGCGCCACCGCGGACCCGATGCCCCCCGATGCGCCAATCACCAATGCTCGTTTCATGAAGGCCGACCTAGCCTGCTCGCTGTGCCCTTCCAGCGTCTTTGGTTCCAAAATACTCAAATCCGCCCCCTCCTGCCGCCCACCACGCCTGCAAGAGGGCACCAAACAAAACATCACGCGCGGCGCAGCCGCACATTTTCACAACATTTCCCTTTTCTTGCGCCTTTCGATTTGTATAACTGCCCCCATGACGCGCATCGCTCATATTCCGGCCCTCCTTGGCCTACTCCTTAGCCGCCTCTGAGCGTGCCTTTTGGCGCGACCGCTCAGAGGGGACGACGCGCCAGAAAAATTCAAGGATAAACAAGGACCTACCGACATGACCGATCACGTACTGATCTTCGACACCACCCTGCGCGATGGCGAACAATCCCCTGGCGCGACGATGACCCACGCCGAAAAGCTGGAAATCGCCGAGATGCTGGACGACATGGGCGTCGACATCATCGAAGCAGGCTTTCCCATCGCCTCCGAAGGCGATTTCGCCGCCGTCTCCGAAATCGCAAAACGCTCCAAAGACGCGCAAATCTGCGGGCTGTCCCGCGCGAACTTCAAAGACATCGACCGCTGCTGGGAGGCCGTGAAACACAGCGCGCGCCCGCGCATCCACACGTTCATCGGCACCTCGCCCCTGCACCGCGCCATCCCGAACCTGACCATGGACGAGATGGCAGACCGGATCCACGACTGCGTCACCCACGCCCGCAACCTGTGCGACAACGTGCAGTGGTCCAGCATGGACGCGACCCGCACGGAATGGGATTTCCTCAAGCGGACCATCGACATCGCGATCAAGGCCGGTGCCACCACGATCAACATCCCCGACACTGTGGGCTACACCGAACCGGGCGAGAGCGCCGATCTGATCAAACGACTCATCGCCGAAGTCGACAATGCCGACACCGTGATCTTCTCCACCCATTGTCACAACGATCTCGGCATGGCGACGGCGAACTCTCTGGCCGCCGTCAACGGTGGGGCACGTCAGATCGAATGCACCATCAACGGTCTGGGCGAACGGGCCGGCAACACCGCGCTGGAAGAGGTCGTGATGGCCATGCGTGTCCGCAACGACATCATGCCGTTCGACACGCGCATCGACACGCGCAAGATCATGAATATCTCGCGCCGTGTGGCCACCGTCTCTGGCTTCCCCGTGCAATTCAACAAAGCCATCGTCGGCAAGAACGCCTTCGCCCACGAAAGCGGCATCCACCAGGACGGCATGCTGAAGAACCGCGAGACGTTCGAGGTGATGAAA
>JAHDFG010000165.1:0-2521 GCA_020628265.1 Pseudooctadecabacter sp.
TTGCGGTTCCTGCAGGAGGACAACGTCCCAGCGTCATTGGCGAAAATCGCCCTCATCCGGTCCGTGGCGATTGTAATTTCGCACGGTTTGTCTATTCTTGGCGTGACCCCGGCGGAAGAGATGCGCTGAAGCGCACGTGTTCGGGGCCTGAGTAGGCAAGGCAGTAAGGTCTGATCAAGGTCGGACCAGAGTGAGGCGAACATGGCAGAATATACGGCTGGCCCGACCGAGGGCATGGCTGGGATTCCGGCAGGGAAATGGGTGAACGTATCCGCCGCGGCAGTTTCGATTGCGTTGATGGCGGGTGTGGGCGTCTGGGGATACAAGCTGTTGGTGCGGGATGTCACGGGCATTCCGGTCGTCAAGGCGATGGAGGGGGACATGCGTGTGGCCCCCGAGAACCCGGGCGGTGAGATCGCATCAAACGTTGGCCTTTCTGTGAATTCCGTCCCTGGTGAGGGCGGGGCTGCGGCCCCTGAGGACCGTTTGGTTCTGGCCCCCAGTGGTGTCGGCCTGCAGGCCGAGGACCTTGAAGTGACGCCAACAGCCGAGGTTGCAGAAGTTCAGCCAGAGCCTGCGCCCGCCCCCGAGATCGCCGAAGCCGTGGCTGCGACCCTTGAGCTTGAGGAAGAGGCACCGCAGGAGGAGACGGTGGCCGCTTTGACCACGCCGGTTGATCCCAGCACGCCACTGACCGCCGAAGATGTTCTGGCGCTGGCTGACCAGATTGCCGCCGGTGCCACCCCCATGACCGATCTGGCCGAGGGCGAGACCGCCCCGATCGAGGTTGCCGTGAACGGCGTCGTCGTGAACCCCGACATTATTCCTGATGCGGTGCCGGGTGTGCGCCGCTCACCACGTCCCGCGGTGCGTCCCGCGTCCTTCGTGCGCCCCGCACCGGTTGCAAATGCTCCGGCTGCCACTGCTGCGCCGAGTGCTGCAGCGCCAGTGACAGGGCTTGTGACGACGGCAGCTTTGCCGGTTGGCACCAAGCTGGTGCAGCTGGGGGCCTTTGACAGTGCCGATATTGCGGCCACCGAATGGGTGCGCCTGACGGCACGGTTCCCCGACTTCTTTGCGGGCAAGGAGCAGGTCATTCAGGAAGCCACATCCGGCGGGCGCACGTTCTTCCGCCTGCGGGCGATGAATTTTGCCGATCTGAGCGACGCGCGCCGGTTCTGTGCGGCCATGTCCGCCGAAGGGGCGCCCTGTATTCCGGTCGTGGTCCGGTAATGACCTATGGCGCGGCCATCTTTGGCCCCGAAGGTCTGACCATAACCGATTGGGAGCGCGCGTTCTTTCGCGACTACCGACCGTTCGGGTTCATCCTGTTTGCCCGCAACGTCGAGACGCCGGATCAGGTCCGGCGGTTGTGCGGTGATCTGCGAGAGGCGGCAGGCCATGACGCGCCCATCCTGATCGACCAAGAGGGCGGGCGGGTCCAGCGGTTGCGCAGCCCCCACTGGCGCGAATGGTTGCCGCCTTTGGAGCAGATGGAACGGGCATCGGACCCGATGCGGGCCATGTGGTTGCGGTACCGCCTGATCGCGGCGGAGTTGCGGATGGTGGGCATCGATAGCAATTGTGCGCCCTGTGCTGATATTGCGGGCCGTGTCACGCACCCCTTCCTGCGCAACCGGTGTTATGGCGACGATGTTGTGACGGTGATGGATGCATCGCGGGCTGTGGCGGACGCGCATCTGGACGGTGGCGTGTTGCCGGTGGTCAAACATATTCCGGGCCACGGGCTGGCCTCTGTGGACAGCCACAAGGACCTGCCGCGCGTGAACGCCACGGCCGATTTCTTACGGGATCAGGATTTTGCGCCGTTTCGCGCCTTGGCGGACCTGCCCATGGGGATGACCGCCCATGTGGTTTACGATGCCTTTGACGATGCCGCCCCTGCAACGCAAAGCCGGACCATGATCAACATCATCCGCGAGGACATCGGCTTTCAGGGCCTGTTGATGACGGACGATCTGTCGATGGAAGCGCTGGACGGCAGTCCCGGTCAGCGGACGTCGGCCTCGATCCGCGCGGGGTGCGATGTGGCGCTCCATTGCAATGGCAAGGCACCGGAGCTGATCGAGGTCGCCGAGGCCGCAGGGCCAATGACGGATGCGGCATTGGCGCGGGCCGAACGGGCCCTGTCATGGCGGAAAGCCCCAAGCGCCGTTGACATCGGCGCGCTCACAGAAGAATTTGACGATCTGATGAACTAGGCCGCAGTGCGCGGCCTCGGGGTAGGGGCCGGATGGCAGAGCCGAGCGAGTTTGAGACCGACGTGAGCGACCGGCTGGCAGCCGAGGCGTTGATCGTTGACGTCGACGGTTATGAAGGCCCGCTTGATCTGCTGCTGACCATGAGCCGGACGCAAAAGGTCGATTTGCGGCAGATCAGCGTTCTGGCACTGGCCGAGCAATACCTTGCCTTTATCGACAAGGCGCGCGATCTGCGGCTGGAACTGGCGGCGGATTATCTGGTGATGGCCGCGTGGCTGGCGTTTCTGAAATCCCGCCTG
>JAHDFG010000165.1:2621-5004 GCA_020628265.1 Pseudooctadecabacter sp.
TGGGAAACAGACCCCAAGAAGCGGCGCTCGGCCACGGCGGCGACCTTCGCGGCGTCATTGGAATTGGCCAAAGAGGGCAAACTGGAAATCCGCCAGTCCGAGACCTTCGCCCCCATTCAGATCAAGAGGAGATCGGATGAACGATAATCCGCAAACCCCTGAAGAGGCCGAGGAAAGCCTGTTCGAAGCCCCACCGATGGGGGAACAGGAACGCATGGTCGAGGCCATTCTGTTTGCCACAGCCGACCCTGTGACGGTCAAGGAACTGGCAGGCCGGATGCCCCATGGCTGCGATCCGGCAGAGGCGTTGGTGCACCTGCGCAAACGCTATGAGGGGCGCGGTGTCTCGCTGATCCGCGTGGGTGATGCTTGGGCGCTGCGCACGGCGCCTGACCTTGGCTTTCTGATGCAAAAGGAGACGGTCGAGACACGTAAGCTCAGCCGTGCGGCGGTCGAAACACTGGCCATTGTCGCCTACCACCAGCCCGTTACACGGGCCGAGATTGAGGAAATCCGCGGCGTTAGCGTCAGCCGTGGCACCATCGATCAGTTGATCGAGCTGGAATGGATCCGCTTTGGCCGCCGCCGGATGACGCCCGGCCGGCCTGTGACGTTTGTTGTGACGCAGGACTTCCTTGATCACTTCGGTCTGGAAAGCGCGCGTGATTTGCCGGGGCTGAAGGAGTTGCGCTCTGCCGGTTTGCTGGAAAGTCGCCCGACGCCCGTTCTGGCGGACGATGAGGAAGACGACAGCGACGACAACCAGTCAGAGATGTTCGACGAGGCGTAAGCACGCCCTCAAAACGCCTTAGTTTTCGGGTGTGTTGGTGAAAACTGGCCAAGCCCCTATATTGGGGGCAGCAGATCGGAGTATGTCCATGGACCGCATTCTGAATATGATTTTCCGCCGCCTTTTGAACAAAGGCATCAATTCCGGCATCCGTGCCGCGTCCAACCGTGGCCGCAAGGCTGAGGATGAAACGCCCGAGCAGCGCCAGAAAAACCGCCAGCAGCAGCGTCAGGGCCAGCAGACCGCCAAGAACGTTCGGCAGGCAACGCGGGTGCTGCGGCGGCTTAACAAGTTCTGAAAACGCCCTTAGCGAAATCTTCAACCGGACCTGCGCATAAGCCTCGCGAACAGCAGCGAGGTGCGCGATGTCGGAACGGTTGGGGTCACAGATGCGGTCGGCGGGATCGCTCAATTACATACGCATGGCGCTTCGGGCGCGTGGCCCGTTTGCGGTGTTAGCCATCGCAATAGCGGCACTCGGGGTTCTGGCCAATATCAGCGGCATTGATGTGGTGTTTGGGGGGCAGGCCGCAACCCATCCTGTCACAGCCCTGACATTGATCGCTTTGGCAGGGGCCGTGTTCGCCACGCGGCGGTTCGTGACAGGTCAGATCTGGCGCGCGGGTCTTTTGGGCGTTGTTTTGGTTGTCTGTGCGGCCCGCCTGATGGATGCGGGCCTGACCCAGATCGGGGGCTTTGCGCCTGCAGCTGTGTTCAGGTCTTTCGGGTCGGTACAGGGCGCGTTCAGTATCGAGGCTGCGATGGTCATTGGTGCCTTCGCGGCGGCAGCACTGGCGCACAATGCCGACGGGCGCTGGGGCGGTGCGTTCTTGAGCGTCGGGCTTGCCGTCGTCTTCACCGCCATGGTCGAGGTGAGCTACGGGATGTCTCTGTTTAATGGACATTTGAGCGCGTTGACCTTTGGGGGGCTGCTGGCGATCTCGGTTGCGATGCTGTCCATGTATATGAACCGGCGTTTTGTGCGTGTGGCCTTTCTGCAGGGGGCGTTTGGCGTGCAGACACGGATCATGGTGGCCGCGATTGTGTTGGTGCCGTGGCTGACGGGGTTAGTTGTGTTCCATGCAACGCCGCGCGTGGTGGCTGCCGTTGACGTGGCCATGATTTCGATCAGCACCTTCGCGATGTTGTTGCTTTTGCTGACGACCGCGGCCCGCCATGAAAGCGTGACCGTTGCGCGCCGACGGGCAGAACGGGAACGGGCTGCTCGGTCGCGTGTCGATACCGCCACAGGGGCACTCAGCCGGCTTGGGATGACGGAATTGGTCGAAGGGGCATGGGTCGATTTCAAGGGGGGCGGCGATTCCTACGGTGTTATCCTGCTTGATCTGGAATTTTTCAGACGCCTTGATGCAACGCATGGGAAGAACGACGGGGAGCAGGTTCTCACGCGCCTTGCGGCAACCTTGCAACCGCAATTGCGCGCGTTTGATGCCATCGGCCGCTGGGGCAGGGACGAATTTCTGATCCTTCTGCACATCAAGGATGTCAGCAATTTGTTTGTCGTGGCCACGCGCCTAAAGGCGGCCATTGCCAATGTGCGGCTTCCGTTCGCGGCCTGCATGGAAGACGGGT
>JAHDFG010000166.1 GCA_020628265.1 Pseudooctadecabacter sp.
CAGTCTCCACCTCGCCCGCCAGCCAATCGGCCCACGCCTGATCCGCAAGCACAACCGCATCTGCCGGCGCGCCTTGGGCCACCTGCCGCGCGACAGAGGACGAGGCAGCAAATACCAGAACAACTGTTTTGCCGGTTTGGTCTTCGTAGAGTTCGGAGGCGTCTTCCAGGGCCTCACGCATGGAGGACGCCGCAAAAACCGTGACGGTTTCAGCCGCAAGACTGCCCGTCATAGCAAGTAGGACAGCCGCAGAGCCTAGAGCTTTCCTCAACATTTTCGTGAATTTTTGCAATTTCGAAACCAAAACGATAGAGTTGTGGATATAAGGCAGGCAGAGCCACAAAAAACAAGAATAGGCGGAATAGCAAACATGAAAGGTTTGCAAAATCACGAGATTGAGCTTCGCGATGCTGCGAAGACCGACCTGCGGACCCAGTTCGCAGCGCTATGCTACCGCATCAAGAACGAAAAGCTTCAGTTTTGCATCATCACCTCGCGCGGGTCCGGCCGCTGGATCATACCCAAAGGTTGGCCCATGGACGGCGAAAGCCCGATGGACGCCGCCGCCAAGGAAGCCTTTGAAGAGGCTGGTGTCAAAGGCAAGATCGGTGTGCGGCCTGTGGGCGTCTTCAGTTACTACAAGGTCCGGTCAGCGGATGAATTGCCCTGCATTGCGGTGGTCTACCCGCTGAAGGTCAAAAAAGTTCTGAACAAGTGGCCTGAAAAGAACGATCGCACGCGCAAATGGGTCTCTCGCAAGAAGGCTGCGGCGATGCTGGACGACGCAGAACTGCGGGAAATCGTGTTGACCTTTAAACCGGACCAGTAGCCGGTTTCGACCTATTGCCTGTTCGCAGGCCAGATCATATTTCTAGTGCGGTTGGGAAAGGATGACTCCGTGATCCGTTACACGTTGGAATGTGACAAGGCGCACCGGTTCGACAGCTGGTTTCAGTCGTCGTCCGCATATGACGCGCTTGAGGCCGGCGGTCATCTTTCCTGTTCCGTCTGTGGGTCCTCCACCGTCAAACGGGCCCTTATGGCGCCGTCCGTCCCGACCAAAGGCAACAAAGCCGATCTATCCGCACCCGCATCCGAGGCCGAGACGGCCCTGACCAAGATGCGGGAAGAGATTGAGAAAAACAGCGAATACGTTGGCCTTAGCTTTGCGCAGGAAGCCCGCAAGATGCACGACGGCGATGCGCCCGAACGCGCCATTTACGGCGAGGCGAAACTCGACGAGGCAAAGAAGCTGATTGACGACGGTATTCCTGTCGCCCCCCTGCCCTTTACCCCGAAGCGCAAGACGAACTAGGCGCCTTCGAACTCGCACAGGATGTGCACGTCCATGCCCAGCGCTTCAAGCTTGGCGCGGCCACCCAATTCCGGCAGGTCGATAACGAAGGCACAGCCCACGACCTCACCGCCAAGTTGTTCCAGTAGTTTGATGCAAGCCTCTGCGGTGCCGCCCGTGGCCAGCAAATCATCGACGACCAGGACCTTGGCCCCGGCTTCGATCGCGTCGTCGTGGATTTCCATGACCGCCTCGCCGTATTCCAGCTGGTAGGCCATCTCGATCGTCTTACCTGGCAGTTTGCCTTTTTTGCGGATCGGCACGAACCCTTTACCCAACTGGTGCGCCAAGGCCCCGCCAAGGATGAACCCACGCGCCTCAAGCCCCACGACCACATCGATGTCAGCGCCCGCGTAGGGATGCAGCAACTGATCGACCGCCATGCGAAACCCGCGCGGGTCGGCGAACAATGTCGTCACATCACGGAACATGATCCCTTCATGGGGAAAGTCTGGGATCGTGCGGATGTAGTCCTGAACGGTTTTCATGGGGGTTCCTTTTGATGTGTCAGTCGGCAGGATAGTGAAGACGCAAGGCGGCGCGGTCTTGCGCGCCCAGTTTAAGAATGGCGTTGCTGTCCTCTGAAAAGACAGACCGCGTTTCGTAGTACTGGCTTCGGATATCGGTCATCAAGCCCGTGGATTGGGTAAGTTCCTCAAGCATGATCGGCAACGCCTGATCCAAGGGAATATCAGCCGCAAAAACGATATCCGCTTCGGTCAGGTTTAGCCCCCCGTCCCAAAAGATTTGCACATGCGCCGCCCCGATTAGAAATCCGTCCATTTCGGGATGTCCTGTGCCACGGATCGCGTCGCCCGCGCGAATAGGCTGCAAGTGAAGCAGAATATCCGCCGGTTCCGATTTCGAGAGACGCCGCAGCGTAAGGCCCGGTGCCGCCGCGTTGATCTGGGCGATGGAGGCATCAAGGGCGCGGTCCATCTCCTGAGCAAGATCGACGGGGTATGTGACCGGGATCGGGGCGAAGGTCACCGTCACGACCGGCTTGTTCCAGCGCACATGCGGCACACGGCATGCCTCACCGGGGTCGGCGGAACAGGACACCAAGCGGTAGAAGTCGTCGTCGCTGATCGGGCCCTCGGTCACGATGTATTCCTGCGCAGCGAGCGGTGTCGCGCACAACAAGGCCATGAACCAACGGATCAAAGAACGCGCCCTGCGACTGCGTCCAGTTTCTGAACCAAATCGGGATTACGGGCCTCGGGCGCGGTCATGATCGCATGTTCAAGGGCGCGGTCGCAGCCATGGGGGCAAGGCGCGCGGTCCGTGCCCAACCGGTGTGGAAGGTCTTTCACCAGCGCCTTAGCCGCAGCAGAATTGCCGCCCAACGTTGCGATGATATCCGTAATCTCGAC
Organism: Pseudooctadecabacter sp.; assembly: GCA_020628265.1. Lineage (GTDB taxonomy): Bacteria > Pseudomonadota > Alphaproteobacteria > Rhodobacterales > Rhodobacteraceae > Octadecabacter. The sequence goes on from JAHDFG010000166.1 coordinate 2,728, forward strand.
GCTGCCATGATCGGGATGCCAGCTGTCATAGTCAGTGATCATGGCAACGGCGGCGTAGCATAGCTCTGCCTCTCGGGCGAGCTTGGCCTCGGGCATATTGGTCATCCCGATGACATCGCAGCCCCAGACGTCGCGATACAGACGGCTTTCGGCAAGGGACGAAAACTGCGGGCCTTCCATGGCCAGATAAGTCCCGCCGCGATGTACCGTCACCCCCGCCGCCTGTGCCGCCGCTTCGCAAGCGTCGCCCAGCCGAGGGCAAACGGGATGGGCGACACTGACATGGGCCACGCAGCCGGTGCCAAAGAACGACTTTTCGCGGGCGAAGGTACGGTCGATGAAATCACTGACAATCACAAAATCGCCCGGCGCCATCTCCTCGCGGAAAGAACCGCAGGCAGAAATGGCGATCACATCCGTACAGCCGAGCCGCTTGAGCGCGTCGATGTTTGCGCGGTAGGGCACAGTTGACGGCGAATGAACATGCCCCCGGCCATGTCGCGGCAAAAACGCCATCGGCACCCCGTCCAAGGTTCCGGTGCGGATCGCATCGGAGGGCGCTCCCCACGGGGTCTCGACCTGCACCCATTTCGCGTCTTCAAGGCCATCCACATCATAGAGCCCCGATCCGCCGATGATCCCGATTTTGGTCTGCATGTCCTGCCCTCCAAGCCGTCACAACCTTGCCGTGCAACTCGGCGGTTGTGAAGGGATGATTTGAGCCGGACAGGTGTGGCTGCGCATGCAGGGGGTGACATCGTGGGCATGCTTCGATACACGGCCCGCAAAACAAGCCCCAACATCCGCAGGTGATCCTTTGCGACAATCCATTTTCGCGAACCTCGTAGACCGTCTTGAAGAAGCCGATCTGAAACCGTCCAGCCGGAACCTGACCCCCGGTCGCATCCGGATCGAGGTTCTGTCCGGCCTGACGGTGGCGCTGGCCCTTGTCCCCGAGGCGGTGGCCTTCGCCTTTGTTGCGGGTGTGGAACCGCTTGTCGGGCTATATGCCGCCTTCATCGTGGGGCTGATCACAGCGCTGATCGGTGGACGTCCGGGCATGATTTCGGGGGCCACGGGGGCATTGGCCGTTGTGATGGTCAGCCTCGTGGCGGTGCACGGGGTAGAATACCTGTTTGCGACTGTGGTGCTGATGGGACTGATCCAGCTTGTCGTGGGCTTTATGCATTGGGGTAAATTCATCCGGCTGGTGCCGCACCCTGTCATGCTGGGCTTTGTGAACGGTCTGGCGATCGTGATTTTCCTTGCGCAATTGGGCCAATTCCAAGTGCCCGGCTCGGCGGAGGGCGGTGGTGGTCACGGCATGGCGTCGGGCGAATGGCTTTCCGGCTCCCCCCTCTATCTCATGCTGGCCCTGACGGCCGTCACCATGGCCATCATCTGGGTCTGGCCCAAAATCACAAACATCATCCCCGCCCCGCTGGCAGGGATCGGCATCGTCGCGGCCATCGTGATCGGTCTTGGCCTTGACGTGCCCTTGGTGGGCGATCTCGCCTCTATCGAAGGCGGCTTCCCCAGCTTCCACATTCCAGCCGTGCCGCTTACGCTTGAAACGCTCTACATCATCGCGCCTTACGCTTTCATCCTTGCCGCCATCGGTCTGATCGAAAGCCTTCTGACCCTCAACCTTGTCGGCGAAATCGTCGGCAAGCGTGGCGGCGCCAGCCAGGAATGCGTCGCCCAAGGCATGGCCAACACCGTGACCGGTTTCTTCGGCGGCATGGGCGGCTGTGCGATGATCGGCCAATCCATGATCAACGTGAAATCCGGCGGACGCACACGGATCGCAGGGACGGTTGCTGCCGTGTTCCTCCTGCTCTTCATCCTGTTCGGGTCCAGCCTGATCGAACAAATCCCGCTGGCCGCCCTTGTGGGCGTGATGTTCATGGTCGTCATCGGCACTTTCGCGTGGAACTCGTTCAAGATCATGACCAAGGTCCCGCGCACCGATGCCTTCGTCATTGTGCTGGTCACCATCGTGACCGTGATGACAGACCTCGCCACCGCCGTTGTGGTTGGCGTGATCGTCTCTGCCCTCGCCTATGCTTGGGAAAATGCGAAACGCATCTACGCCACGACCTACACGACGCCTGAGGGTGCCAAGGTCTACAAGATCAATGGACCGCTGTTCTTTGGCTCCTCTGACGGGTTCATGGAGCTCTTCCAGGTCGCCGAAGACCCGTCCGTGGTCATCATCGACTTCGAAGGCTCCCGCGTGGCGGATCAGTCGGCCCTGCAAGCCATCG
>JAHDFG010000167.1 GCA_020628265.1 Pseudooctadecabacter sp.
GCCGACTGGCTGTCGGGCACCGATCACACGCCAGAGGCACATCACCCCGGTCATGGGGCTTTCCTCTATAAGGCGCCCAAGCCCGGACAATTGCTCATTGCGGACATGCCCACCATCGGCGTGACCACCGCGCAGAACGCAGCCCGCGCCGGATTGGACGGCATTGTCGTGGCCGAAAGCGGTGTGATGGTTATGGACGCAACCGAGGTCATTCGAATTCTGGATGCCCACGACATGTACCTATGGGTCTGCCCGTGAAGGTCTTTGTCATTGCAGGTGAGCCTTCGGGCGACAAATTGGGCGCGGCCCTGATGGAGGGGCTGACAACTGAGGTTGGCGCGATTTCATGGGACGGCATCGGCGGCCCGCTGATGGAGGGGCAGGGCCTGACGAGCCTTTTCCCCATGCAAGAGTTGTCCCTAATGGGCATCGCGGAGATACTGCCCAAATACCGGCATCTGAAACGGCGCATCCGTGAAACGGCAGAGGCGGTGATCGCCACAAAGCCGGATGTGTTGATCACAATCGACAGCCCTGATTTCTGTTTGCGTGTGGCGCGGCTTGTCAAAGCTGCGTCTGACATCCGCACCGTGCATTACGTGGCCCCGACCGTCTGGGCGTGGCGGGCAGGGCGGGCCGCCAAGATGGCGCAGGTGATCGATCAGGTGCTAGCCCTCTTTCCGTTCGAGCCCCCTTACATGGAAGCCGCTGGCATGCGGTGTGATTTCGTGGGCCACCCGATTGCAGCCGAGACGCCGGTCTCCGATGCGGAAATCGTGGCCTTTCGGGACAAGCGTGGGCTTTCGGCTGGTCAACCCGCCCTCGCGATCCTGCCTGGTTCGCGACGGGGTGAGGTGGAACGCATGGCTCCGCGTTTTGCGGAGGCGCTGCAGCAGGCCCGGCTTGGTGGGGTGCAAATGATCGTGCCAACGCTGCCGCATCTGCGCGATACGGTCGCCAAACATCTTGGGCCGACCGTTTCGGGGGATCCGGGTGGGGTGATCTTTGATGGTGCAGGACTGAGCCCCGAGCGGGCCGCGCGGGAACGCATGGTGGCCATGGCCGCAGCAGACATGGCGCTCGCGACCTCTGGCACGGTGTCGCTGGAACTCGCCGCTGCGGCCACTCCTATGGTTATTGCCTATGACATGAACTGGCTCAGCCGCCAGATCATCAGCCGCATGTTGCTAACCGATACGGTCACCCTTGTGAATTTGGTAAGTGAAACCCGTACCGTGCCCGAATTTATTGGCGATGCGTGCAGGCCCGCAGCGATTGCAGATGGCCTTGCGAAGGTATGGGCCGAGGTTGGAACGGGTGAGGTAGGGAGCGGCCAACAGGCGGCCCTTGCCCTGACGATGGAGCGGTTGGGCCGTGGTGGACCTGCACCGGGTCTGCGGGCGGCGCGGGCCGTGTTGGACGGGCTGAAACGCCCCTCTTGATTGCCGAAGGCCGACAGGCAACACTGCCGCAAAACCAAGGAAGACTGTCATGCCCGCACCCAAGAATGCTTTGAAATCCGCTTTGTTGGAGGGTCGGGTTCAGTCGGGCCTCTGGCTGGCCATGGCCAGCACCGCGTCAGCCGAGATCGCGGGCCGATGCGGCGTTGATTGGTGCCTGATTGATGCCGAACACGGGCCAAACACGCTTCAGACCATTACCGCCCAGTTGCAGACCCTTGCGGGTACTCCGGCGGAACCGGTCGTTCGGGTGCCGATGGGCGATGACTGGATGCTCAAACAGGTGCTTGATCTTGGCGTGCAGACGATTGTGGTGCCCATGGTGCATACCGCCGAACAGGCTGCAGAGATTGCCGCTGCTGTCCGCTATCCTGGTAAGGGCGTGCGCGGAATGGGGGCGGCTCTGGCGCGTGCGTCTGGGTACGGCGAGATCGTGGACTACGTGAGTTCCGCCAATGATGAAATCTTCCTCTTCGTTCAGATCGAAAGTGCTCAAGGGGTCGCGAACATTGATGCGATTGCAGCAACCGACGGGGTGGACGGTGTTTTTGTGGGCCCCGCAGATCTAAGTGCCGACATGGGGTTTGTCGGCCAGCCTGAGGCGGCGGAGGTTCAGACGGCAATTGATCACGTCTACGACCGCACTCGTGCTGCCGGAAAGGTCGCCGGCACCGTCACTTTTGATCCTGCAGATTTCGGGGCGCAGGTGGATCGCGGGGTGCTGTTCCTCGGGATTGGTGCCGACAGTCTGACCCTGACGACCGCGTTGCGGGATTTGGCGCGCAAGGCCCCTTGATCCTGCTCGTGCGTTTCTGACAGGGGGCCAACAAAATTCCGGAATTTTGTTCGCCGCCCGCCGCTGGCGAAAGGGTCAGAAGGGCGCGTCTTCCAAGACACCGTCTGCAGACATCTGTTGGTAGAGCAGCCCCTCGCGCAGGCCACGGTCTGCTACGGACAAACGGTCCGTCGGCCAGAGCCGCATCAACGTCTGCAGAATGGCAGCCCCTGACATGATCAGCGCCTGGCGGTCCTTGCCGATCCTTGGGTCCGAGCGGCGTCCGTCCTCTCCCAGTTTCAGATAGCCATGTATGACCGCGTCAATCTGATCCGAGGTCATCCGGAGCCCGTCGACCTTGGTGCGGTCATAGCGGCGCAGGCCCAGATGGCTGGCCGCCACGGTCGTCACTGTGCCGGACGTGCCGACGATCTGAAAGCCCTCCTTGGATTGCTCCTCCAACGAGGGTGCGAATTTCTCTAGGTTTTCCTCAAAGAACCACGACATCAGGGCAAACCGCGCGCTGTCGTCTTCCACGTCGGCAAACTGGTCGCGCAGGGTGGCGACACCCAGAGGCACCGAAATCCAATCCACCACTTTCGCGGCTGCAAAGGGCCCGGGGTCCTGCCGGAACCCCGCGTGCAGACGCATGATCGCACGCGGGCGTTCGCGGGATGGCACGTTGGTCAGATCAATCCAGACGAGTTCCGTCGACCCGCCGCCAATGTCCACCACCAACAGCTGTTCTGTTTTCGTACTGACCAAGGGGGCGCAGGATATCACTGCAAGACGCGCTTCTTCCTCCGGCTGGATGATTTCCAGCGTCAGGCCGGTTTCCCGCTTCACCTGATTGATGAAGTGGCCCGCATTGCGCGCGCGGCGGCAGGCTTCGGTCGCGACGAGGCGCATGCGTTTGACCTGATGGCGTTGCAATTTTTGACGGCAGACGCGCATGGCGTTGATGGTACGCGCCATGGACGACCGGCTGAGTTTGCCAGTCTGTTCCAGACCCTGCCCAAGCTGGACGGATTTGGAAAAGCTATCCACCACATGAAACTGGCTGCCCTTGGGTTGGGCAATCAGCATGCGGCAACTGTTCGTACCCAGGTCCAGCGCCGCATAAAGGGCATCGGACGCGGGCGGTGTCGGCACGGGGTGCTCTACCGGCTGTGGGAACGCGCCCGCACCTTTGGGACGCTTGGGCGCCATTGGTCACGCCCTCCATATCAAGTTGTCTTAAAGGTATGCGCGCGAGCCGCACCGCGCAAGGTTTGTGTGACGAACCTCAGAACGATGTTGAGAAATTTGGGGCAGACCGGGGGTCGCCAACGGGGTGCGCCATGTCGAAAATAGGCGCAACCGAACGGTGCGTGACCGTTAGGTGTTGATCAACGGCGAGGGAGGCGAGAATCGCGATGGCTGAGGTTACGATTGTCTACTGGCGGGATATCCCTGCACAGGTCATCGTGGGCAAAGGGCGCCGTGGCGTCAAAAAGCAGCTGTCCGAGCGGTTCGAACAGGCCATCGACCGTGCGGCGATGAAGTCTGGTGCGGCGGAAACAGATGATTATCTGGCAGAGTGGCGCAAGGCTGATCCTTATACGGTCGAAGGCTCGGACGCGGAGGCCGTAGATGCCGTCGCGGCCCAACTGGAAGAAGAATACGACAAAGACCGCCTGATGGCGTTGATCAACAACCACGGCCGCGCGTGAGCGGCGGCCCCACCTGGAAGGAGGCTGTCATGGCCCTGTTGAATTTCCGCAAGAAGGAAGAGGCGCAGCCTGCTGGTGTAAACCCAGAGCTTGAAGCGTTTCTGGACGGCTATTCCATCGAGGTGATGCCGCGCACGGCCGAAAAAGTCGAGGATTTCACAGCCCTTCTGCCCAAAGGCACCCGCGTCTACATCGCCCATATCGAAGGCACGCCCATTGAGGACATGGTGCGCACGGCCAAGCGATTGGCCGAGGACGGCTATCCCGTGATGCCGCATTTCCCCGCGCGGATCATCAAGGACAAGGCCACGTTGGAAAACTGGATCGCCATGTACCGTGGTGAGGCTGGCGTCGATCAGGCGCTGCTGCTGGCCGGTGGGGTGGATCAGCCCCAAGGGGATTTCCATTCGTCGATGCAGCTGCTGGAAAGCGGTGCGTTTGGTGACTTCAAACGCTTACACGTCGCAGGTCACCCCGAGGGGAACAAGGATATTGATCCTGATGGTGGCACAGCGAACGTGGACGACGCATTGCGCTGGAAGCAAACCTTCTCAGAGACAACCGATGCGGAGATGGCACTCGCCACCCAGTTCGCGTTCGAGGCGGACCCGATCATTGCATGGGCCGACAGTCTGAAAGAGGCGGGGATTACGATCCCGATCCACATCGGCATCGCGGGTCCGGCAAAGCTGCAGACCATGATCAAGTTCGCCATCGCCTGCGGCGTTGGCCCGTCGCTCCGCGTTCTGCAACGCCGTGCCAAGGATGTAACCAAACTGCTGCTGCCGTTTGAGCCGACCGAGGTGCTGACGGACCTCGCCGCCCACAAGGCGGCCAACCCCGATAGCAACATCGAACGCGTTCACTTCTTCCCGCTGGGTGGGATCAAGACCAATGCGAATTGGGCGATTGAACACGGCGGGAAAAGTGCTGTGCCTGCGAAGGGGTAGGCTGCGTCGGTATTTTGCAAGTGCAGCTAAGCTCGGGTTTGAGCCCATTTCAACCAATGCTGCGGAATGCATGAATGTCAGCTTTTGTCAGC
>JAHDFG010000168.1:0-2109 GCA_020628265.1 Pseudooctadecabacter sp.
GCCGTTTTGATTTCCTCGGTCGGGACGTCCTTCAGGATGTAGCCCTTGGCTCCGTGATTAAGCGCGGTCGAGATGTATTCGGGGCTGTCATGCATCGACAGGATCAGGATGCGTGTCTCCGGCCGTTTCTCGAGGATGATCTCGGTTGCGGACAGCCCGTTGACGCCGGGCATATTCAGATCAAGCAGGATGACGTCCGGATTGATCTCTTCGACGCGGTCGATGACCTCTTGCCCGTTGGTCAGAACGGCCGCGACCTGCAGGTCGTCATAGGTTTCCAGAATGGCTTCGATCCCGTCAGCGACCATGGGGTGATCGTCGACGATAATCACGCGGGTGGGTTGATCGGTCATGCCGTTTCCTTTGGCGTTGCAGGGGCAGAGGTGCTGCGTGGCTGGTTGCTTTCCGGTGGCAACATGTGGGTCAGAGGCACGCGGGCCTCGATCACGGTGCCATCTTCACGGCTCGATTGAATGCGCAAGGTGCCCCCCAATTGTTCGATGCGTTCAACCATATTTCGCAGGCCAAGACCACCTTCGGCCTGCCGCCGCCCGCTGATCCCGCGCCCGTTGTCGGCAATGCGCATCAGCCCGCCACGGCGTGTGCCCTTCAGCGACAGGGACACTTGGGTGGCACCGGAATGGCGTTCGATATTGGTGAAGGCCTCTTGCGCGACGCGGTAAAGCGCGATGCGGCTTTCTTCGTCTAGACGACCGCGGAAGACCACAGTTTCAAAGTCCACGTCGATGCCGGTGCGATTGCTGAAATCATCTGTCAGCGACTGCAGGGCAGGGCCAAGGCCAAGGTCGTCCAGCACGCCTGGGCGCAGGTCACGGCTGATGCGGCGAACCTCGCCAATCGCTCCGCCAAGTGCGTCGATGCCTTTGTCGAGGCTGGCGCCCGCGCGATCGTCCCCTGTGGTCAGGCGTCTGCGGGCCAGTTCCAGCGCGTAGCGGACAGACACAAGGATCTGGCTGATGCCGTCGTGCAATTCCCTTGCCACGCGTCCGCGTTCTTCTTCCTGCGTGTCGATGATCCGTTCGGTCAGCTCTTTCAGTTTGGCATCGGCAAGACGGCGTTCACGGATGTTCAGAACGATCCCTGTCAGGAACACCGCCACCAAAGCGGCAATCGTGATCAGCAGAATGTAAAACGTAGTTTGCTGAATCCGCGCCTCAACGTCCGCTCGGGCCGAGGCCACGGTCTCACGGATATCGTCCACAAAGATGCCTGTCCCGATGGCCCACCGCCAATCCTGCAGCCCGTTGACGTAGACAATCATCGGGGCGGTTACGCGGGTCGTGGGTTTGGGCCATTGGAATTCGTGATAGCCGCCACCGCTTCGTGCAAGGCGAATAATCTCATCGGTGATGGGCACGCCGTCAATGTCATCAAGGCCAGACCAGTTCTGCCCGATGAGGTTGGTTTGCCGTGGGGCCACAAGGTTGTTGCCGTCATAATCAAAGACAAAGAAATACCCGTCCTGCCCGTACAGCATCGCCGACAGGATACGGGTGACCTCAAGCTTGGCCTGTTCGTCGTCGGGGGCGGCGCGCCCGTAGATGTTCACAAAGGCTGTCCGCGCGATGGAGATATAGTTCTGCAATTCGTCCCGTTTGGCGTCGATCAGCTGGTTTTCCAGCGCCCTGATTTCGCGGTCGGCCAATGCGCGGGACTGGCTGGCGACGATCAATGTGATGACCGTCACCGACAGCAACAGCGGTACGGTCGCCAGCAAGAACAGCTTTTGTCCGTAGCTGAGCGCCAAGCGTTCGCGCAACGATGTCCATAGGGGTCCCATAGGCGAATCGATAACGGGGAATCGCCGCGAATCAAAGGGAGGGCAGGCCATTCAACAGGCCCAGCCCGCAACTGTGATCGCTAACAGGTGGGCGCGATTGGTAAGTTTTGCTGACAATATGGGCAAAACTACGGGTCACTGGGTATTTCGACTGCGTAGATGAGTCGCTAACGTTTCGTCACTTGCAATGACCTGTCGTCCTCATGGGAGGGGAGCGGCAGGCACTTCCATGGGAGGAAATTACACATGGATCGTCGTTCTTTTCTGAAGAACTCCGCACTGGGCGGCACCGCAGCAGCGGCAACCAC
>JAHDFG010000168.1:2209-4980 GCA_020628265.1 Pseudooctadecabacter sp.
GTCGTTCTTTTCTGAAGAACTCCGCACTGGGCGGCACCGCAGCAGCGGCAACCACGCTGGCCGCACCGGCCTACGCTCAAGGCAACCGCACACTGACGATGGTTACATCCTGGGGCCGCGGCCTTGCAGGTGTGCATGACGCAGCACAGCGCGCAGCCGACACCATCACCGCGATGTCCGACGGCACGCTGACCGTCGACCTGAAAGCCGCTGGCGAACTCGTTGGCGCGTTCGAAAGCTTTGACGCCGTGACCTCCGGTCAGGCCGACATGTACCACGCTGCTGACTACTACTTCGTCGGCCAGCACCCGGGCTACGCTTTCTTCACCTCCGTTCCGTTCGGCATGTCCCCGCAGGAACTGATGAACTGGTACTACCATGGTGGCGGTCACGACCTGCACACCGAGCTGGGCGAGATCTTCGGTCTGAAGTCCTTCCTTGCTGGTAACACCGGTCCGCAGGCTGGTGGCTGGTTCTCCAAAGAGATCGCTGGCCCCGAAGACTTCCAGGGTCTGAAGTTCCGCATGCCGGGTCTGGGTGGTCAGGCACTGGGCCGCATGGGCGCATCCGTGCAGAACCTGCCAGGTGCAGAAGTGTACCAGGCACTGGCTTCCGGCGCCATCGACGGCACCGAGTGGATCGGTCCGTGGGCAGACGAAAAGGCTGGTTTCCAGGAAATCACCAAGTTCTACTACACCGCTGGTATGCACGAGCCGGGCGCAGGCCTGTCCCTTGCAACCAACCTCGACGTCTTCAACGAGCTGTCCCCAGCACACCAGAAGATCATCGAGATCGCAGCCGGCGAAGCACACCAGTGGAACCTGGCCCAGTTCATGAACTCCAACGGTGCGGCGCTGCAGCGTCTGCAGGCCGGTGGCGTGAAGGTTCTGGAATTCCCGGACAGCGTTTGGGACGCAATGGGCCTTGCCGCGACCGAGACCATGGACCAGTACAATGGCGACGAGCTCTATGACAAGATCCGCGCCTCCTACAACACGTCCATGGCGGAATCCTCCAGCTGGATTTCCCAGTCCGAAGGTGCATACCGCGCCCAGCGTGACCGTGTGATGGGCGGCTAAGGCCACCTGTCTGGATCACCTCTGATCCAGATCAAAGAACGGGGGGCCCTGCCGGTTTAGGCAGGGCCTTACCACACCCGCCAGCGGTGCGCGCTGGCCCGATTTTCAAGACACAAATGGGGGCAGGGATATGGAAGAAGACGCGGAAAACGCAGGCTTCTGGTCATCCTATGAGAATGGTTTCACGCGCTGGTTCGAGCGCCTTCAAGGCAATGTCGCCGAGGGGGAAGAGCCGATCGCGCCTGCGGAATCGACACTTGGCGCAATCTGGGACGGTCTCGTCTGGGTCATCGCCAATATCATCGAGGCCTTCTACAACATCCTCTTTGCGATCACGCATCCGACGATGTGGCTCGACTGGCTGAGCTGGACCAACACGACCGAGGACAAAGAAGCCCTGATGCGGTTCGTCTACTATGGCGGCTCGGTCGAGTTCTTTTTTGCGTTCTTCACCTTTTTCCTCATCTTGTCGGCCGTGGCGTTCGCCTATCGGCCGTTCATGTGGGGCGTGGTCCGCGTGTTCGAAGGCATCGCCAATTCCATCGGACGCACCTTTGCATGGGCGGGTTTGCTGATGGTGTTGATCCAGATCGTGATCATCTTCAGCCAGCGCGTCTTTGCCGTGTCCGAGATCAGCTTCGGCTTCGGCATGGCTGTAACATTTGACGTCAGCTGGTGGGCCGAAAGCCTGAAGCTGTATAACGCGATGATCGTCTGCCTTTGCGTCACCTACACCTTTGTGCAGGGCGGCCACGTGCGGGTGGACCTTGTCTATTCCGCTGTGGGGCACCGCACGAAGCGGATCATCGACATGTTCGGGTCGATCTTCTTCATGATACCGGCGGCGGTCATCACCTGGATGTACGGCTGGTACTTCCTGTGGCGGCACCTGATTACCCCGAAGCCGTCGGCGTCTGACAGCCTCGACCGGCTGCTGACCAAGGCGCGTGCCGTGCGTTGGAATGTGGAGACCATCGGTTTCAGCCCCAACGGGTTCAACGCCTACTTCCTCTTCAAGGTGCTTTTGGTCCTCTTCACAGCCCTCGTGCTGTTGCAGGCCATCGCCTTCTTCTACCGCTCCTACCTCGAATACGTCGAAGGCGAGGAGTCGGTGGGCAAATATCTGGACAAAGACACGCTCGGCGAAGGTGAAGAAGCCTTCGAAGGCGCACACTAAAAGAAGGTCAGAGCAATGCTTTTCGGACTTGATGGCGTAGAAATTGGCCTTCTCATCGTATTCCTGTGCCTGTTTGGCGGGATCCTCTCGGGCTTTCCGGTGGCGTTTGCCATCGGTGGCTCTGCAATTATCTCTTTCGGGATCATCGCGGCCCTCGACAGCGGCGGCTACCTGATCCACCAAGCGATCGACAAAGGGTCGGCGGAATATGCCGCCCTGATCGCGGAAGGGGTAAGGCCGGATGTGATATCCGTGTTCCGATACCCCGACTTGCCGCGGATCGAAGAGGCGCTCTTTGCGAACGGCTGGATGAGCACCGGCCTTGATCGGAACGTCTCCTTCGTTGTGAACCGGATGAACGAACGGGTTCTGGCGGGCCAGTCTATTGAAACACTGCTGGCGGTTTTGATGTTCGTTCTGATGGGCATCACGCTGGAACGCTCAAAGATCGCCGATGACCTGCTGACCACGATGTCTCGTGTCTTTGGCGGCCTGCCAGGTGGTCTGGCCGTGTC
>JAHDFG010000169.1 GCA_020628265.1 Pseudooctadecabacter sp.
TCTGGACAGACCGCGCAGGGTCCACCAGCCCCAGCTTCACCGCCTTGTACATGAACGTTCCGTGGTCCACGCGGTCCATATCGTCATCGGCCCAAAGGTCGGAATGGGCATCAAACTGAACGACACCCAACGGCCCGTATTTTGCGGCATAAGCCTTGAGGATCGGCAGCGTGATGAAGTGATCCCCGCCCAAGGTCACCGTCCCCGGTCCTTGTGCCAGAATACCCGCAATATGCGCCTCGATCGCCGCAGGAGTGGCGGGCACATTGGCATAATCAAACGCCAGATCGCCGTAGTCCGCGATGGCGAACTCCGCCAACGGGTCGAACCCCCAGCCATAGGGCGGATCATAGGGCTGCAAGGTGCTCGCCTCTCGGATCGCGCGGGGGCCGAAACGTGTACCGGGCCGGTTCGTCACCGCCTGATCAAAGGGCACACCGGTCACAACCAGATCAGCGGCAGAAACATCCTTGGTATACCTGCGGCGCAAAAACGAAGTGGCCCCGCCAAAGGTATTCTCGAACGCGGCCCCCTTCAGATCGTCCCGCGTGAACGCCAGATCAATCTGCCCCTTGGCATCTTCCAAAGCCATCACACATCCTCCAATGGCAAGGCGCGCTCGACCACGCGCGCAAAGAACGAGGCCCCATAGGGCGCCGCTGTGTCGTCAAAATCATAATCCGGCTGGTGCAAACCGGCCGTATCGCCATTGCCCACAAACAGATAGGCACCGGGCTTTTTCTCAAGGAAATAGGCGAAGTCCTCCGCCCCCATCTCCCGAGGTTGATCCGGCGTGACGACCCCGTCGGCAGCCACCTCGCGGGCAACCTCGACTGCAAATTCCGTTTCGGCCACTGTGTTTACGGTCGGCGGGTAGCCTTCCTCGTAGCGCAGGGTCGCCTCCACGTTGAACGCCGCGGCGGTGCCCTGCACGATCTCAGCCATGCGGCGTTTGACCATCGCCTGCACGCCTTTATCAAAGGTCCGCACGGTGCCGCCCAGATAGGCGTCCTCGGAGATTACGTTATCCGCGGTGCCTGCATGGATCATCGTCACCGACACCACCAGATCATCCAGCGCGCGGTGGTTGCGGCTGACAATCGTGCCCATGGCCTGCGCAATCGCCAAGGCCGGCGGGATCGGATCGCGGGTGTCTTGCGGGTAGGCCCCATGGCCGCCCTCGCCCTTGATGTCCACGTGGAACGTGTCCACCGCCGCCATGATCGGACCCGGCGTGGTGTAGAACTGGCCCACGGGCGTTCCGGGGGCCGAATGCAATGCATAGACCTGCGCGATGTCGAAGCGGTCCAATACCCCCTCTTCCACCATCAACTCCGCCCCGCCGCCCGTCTCCTCGGCCGGTTGGAATATCAGCGCCACACGCCCCTTGAAGCGCCGCGTTTCCGCCAGATAGCGCGCCGCCCCCAGCAACATCGTCGTATGCCCGTCGTGGCCGCAGGCGTGCATCTTGCCGGGCACTGTGCTGGCCCAATCGGCCCCCGTGGTCTCGGCGATGGGCAATGCATCCATGTCGGCGCGCAGACCAATCGTCGGCCCGTCCCCCTGCCCGTTGATCACCGCAATCACGCCGGACACCGCGACGCCCTCATGGATTTCATCTACGCCGAACGCGCGCAAACGCTCGGCAACAAAGGCGGCCGTCTGATGACACTGCTGGCCCAATTCGGGGTGTTGATGCAAATGCCTGCGCCAGCCGGTCATATCCTCGGCATAGGCCGCAATGCGGTTGATGATCGGCATGTCTGGACCTCTGACGCGGGGCGAATTAGCGTCACTCTGACACCAATGAGGGGCGCCCACAATATGCACGACAGCCTGATCCATGCGACCGAGGATGACGCCCAGATGGACCGCCTTCTGGCGATCATGGCCGCCCTGCGCGATCCTGAAACCGGCTGCCCGTGGGACATCGTGCAGACGTTCAAAACCATCGCGCCCTACACGATTGAGGAGGCGTATGAAGTCGCCGATGCCATCGAACGGGGCGATATGGAGGACCTGAAGGGCGAATTGGGCGATCTGCTGTTCCAATCCGTGTTCCACGCCCAAATGGCCAAGGACGCAGGCCATTTCACCTTTGCGGACGTCGCCCGACACATGTCCGACAAAATGGTCGCGCGTCACCCCCACGTCTTTGGCGATGAAAGCAACGCGAAATCCGCCGAACAACAGACCGCCGATTGGGAAGCGATCAAGGCCGAAGAACGTGCAAAGCGCGATGAGGGCCGCACGTTGGATGGGGTGGCGATTGGTCTGCCTGCCCTGCTGCGCGCGCTCAAACTCCAAAAACGCGCCGCCCGCGTGGGGTTCGACTGGCCCGACGTGAGCCATGTGATCGACAAGATCGCCGAAGAGGCGGCGGAAGTGGTCGAGGCCCGCGATACCCTCACGCAAGACGAGCTTACCGAAGAAGTCGGAGATCTGCTGTTCGTCATGGCCAACCTCGCCCGTCACCTCGATGTTGACCCAGAGGCCGCCCTCCGCAGCGCCAACGCCAAATTCCAGCGCCGGTTCGAAGCGATTGAGGACGCTCTGGCCGACAAGGGCAAAACCCCTGCCGAAAGCGATCTGGCTGAGATGGACGCGCTTTGGGATGCAGCCAAGCTGGCTGAAAAAAGCTGACTGCGGCGCCCTGCCACATCCCCCTATTCCGCGCGCATCCCATTTACCATTGCATGAGTATCCTGACCCCAGTTCCACCCCACCAGTCTTTCGCCAAACGTGCGTTTTTTGCAGTACCGGTCATTGGCTGGCTCGCACGGGATGTCATGTACGGCGATGCCGATAACATCTGGTACCTGATGGTCATTATCGCGACGGCCCTGATCCTTGCTGTGGCCGCTTGGGGCCTGCCCGCTTTGGTGGTCAGCGCCTTGGCCGTCGTACCGATCTATTTCGTATTGATGATCGTGATTGCTTCCCCGTGGACCCCGAACGCGTGATGTTCCCCACCTGATCGGGCCCACATCAGGGGCGCGTGCCTCCCACAGGCGCGCGCCCTTCCTATTGGATAACGGGTGCTATCCGGCTTTCTCTTCCAGCATCAGCCATTCTTCTTCGGCGGCAGCCAGTTTCTCCTGACGTTCCACCAAAGCCTCCGTCGCCTTCTGGAACTTCACCGGCTCGCGTGTGAACAGGTCGGGATCGGCCATCAACCCCTCCAGCTTGCCGATCTCGGCCTCCAACCGCGCGATGATGTCGGGCAGCTCCTCCAGACGATGCTTTTCGGTGAAGGACAGGCCGGACTTGGCGGGCTGGGGTGCTTCCGCCTTGGGCTTCTCCGCCTTGGGTTTGGCAGGCTTCGGGGCCTCTGCCGGAGCGTCCTCGGCCCGCTGGCTGCGGTAGTCCGACCAGCCGCCTGCATAAACCACGGCGCGGCCCCCGCCCTCCATGGCGATCGTCGTCGTGGCCACACGGTCAATAAAATCACGGTCGTGGCTGACCAACAGTACGGTGCCGGGATACTCGCCCAGCAAATCCTGCAGCAGGTCCAGCGTCTCGATGTCCAGATCGTTGGTCGGTTCGTCCAGCACCAACACATTGCTTTCCCGCGCCATCAACCGCGCGAGCAGCAATCGCGCTTTTTCGCCCCCTGACAGGGATCGCACCGGCGCGCGCACCTGCCGTTCGTCGAACAGAAACTCTTTCAGATAGCCCACCACGTGTTTCGGCTGCCCGCGCACCATGATCTGGTCCGCCTTGCCGCTGACAGCCATGCTGGGGTCCGTTGTCAGGTTGTCCCAAAGGGTCGTGTCGGGGTTCAGCTGCGCCCGCGCCTGATCGAATACAGCGATCTCAAGGTTGGTGCCGTGCTTCACGCGCCCCTCGTCCGGCTCGACCTCGCCCAACAGCATCTTGATCAACGTGGTCTTGCCCACGCCGTTGGGCCCGACGAAGGCCACGCGATCCCCGCGCTGCACCTCCAGATCGAACCGCTTCACGATTGTTTTGCCGTCAAAGGCCTTCGCAAGCCCCTGCGCCTCGATCACCCGCTTGCCCGAGGTCTTCCCCCCCTCAAACGCCATCGCCGCCGTGCCCTGCCGCTTGATCTGGCTGGCCCGCTCCGCCCGCAAATCCTGCAAGGCCCGCACGCGACCCATGTTCCGCTTGCGCCGTGCGGAAATCCCTTCGACGGCCCAACGGGCCTCCGCCTTGATCTTGCGGTTCAACTTGTGGCGCTGAAGGTCTTCCTCCTCCCACGTCTTGTCCCGCCACGCCTCGAAATCGGCAAAACCGCGGTCCTGCCGACGCACTTGGCCGCGATCCACCCACAGCGTCGCTCGGGTCAAAGCGTTCAGAAACGCACGGTCGTGGGAAATGAGCACGAAACCCGCCTTGGTCTGGCTGAGCTCCCGTTCCAGCCAGCCAATCGCCTCGATATCCAAATGGTTCGTCGGCTCGTCCAGCAGCATCAAACCCGGCCCTTCGGCCATCAGCTTGGCAAGCGCGGCCCGCCGCCGCTCCCCGCCCGAAGCCACGGCCACATCCCGCGCGGGATCAAACTTTAGTCCCTCGGCCACGGCATCGACCCGCCACGCCTCGGACGGATCAAGCCCGCTGGCCGCATAGTCGCCTAAGGTCGCGCAGCCCTCCATCGTGGGGTCTTGCTCCATGTAGCCGACGGTCAGGCCGGGGGCTGCGATCACATCGCCGCGGTCCGGCTCCATCAAGCCTGCAATCACCTTCATCAAGGTGGATTTGCCCGACCCGTTGCGCCCCACCAGCGCCACGCGGTCGCCGGGCTGGATCACCAAAGACAACTCGTCGAAAACAGGCTCCCCACCAAAGGTGAGGGAAAGATCAGTCGCTTGAAGAAGGGGTGCACGTGCCATGCCCGTCAGCTAGCCCTGCATCCGGCCCATCGCAAGTCAAAACGGGATGGCGGGCGGGGCGATGGCGCAGCCGAGCGACGAGCGATCATCCCGACGCGGCCACAGCCCGTAACGCCGC
>JAHDFG010000170.1 GCA_020628265.1 Pseudooctadecabacter sp.
CATGGGCTTGCGGCCTGCCTTCAGAACGCGGTAGATGGGCGAAAGAGCACGAAAAGGTGGGGCTGACATGCGTCGAGTTGTAGTGACCGGATTGGGACTTGTGACACCATTGGCGGATGGTGTTGAGAAGAGCTGGGAGCGCATTCTGGATGGGCAATCGGGCGCGGGCCCGATTACGCACTTCGATCCAGAGGGCTTTGCCACGACCTATGCCTGCGAAGTGCCTTATGGCGACGGCAGCGACGGGACGTTCAACCCCGACGCCTATATGGAGGCCAAGGAGCGCCGGAAGGTTGATGACTTTATCGTTTTCGCCATGGCGGCGGCCAAGCAGGCCGTTGAAGATGCTGGATGGCAGCCGGAGGACACAGAGGCGTTGGAGCGCACGGGTGTTCTGACCGGTTCCGGCATCGGCGGGCTGAACTCCATCGCCAACACTGCTGTCATGATGAAGGAGAAGGGGCCGCGCCGCGTGTCTCCATTCTTCGTCCCCGGCGCGTTGATCAACCTGATCTCCGGCCAGATTGCCATCAAATACGGGTTCAAAGGTCCGAACCATGCCGTTGTGACGGCCTGTTCCACGGGTGCGCATGCCATTGGCGATGCGACACAGTTGATCAAGTCCGGCCGTGCCGACGTGATGATTGCAGGCGGAGCAGAGGCCACGATTTGTGAAATCGGGATCGCGGGCTTTAACGCCTGTAAGGCGCTGTCCACGAAGTCCGCGGACAACCCCAAGGCAGCCAGTCGTCCCTATGATGCGGACCGCGACGGGTTCGTGATGGGCGAGGGCGCAGGCATGGTTGTGCTGGAGGATTACGAGCACGCCAAGGCGCGTGGTGCGAAAATTTACGCTGAGGTTCTGGGCTACGGCCTGACGGGCGATGCCTATCACATCACCGCCCCGTCCGAGGACGGTGAGGGCGGTGAGCGGTCCATGCGGATGGCGTTGAAGGACGCAGGATTGGAGCCTGCGGACATCGACTACATCAACGCGCACGGCACATCGACCATGGCGGACACGATCGAGCTGGGTGCGGTTGAGCGCATGATGGGCGAGGCGGCGAGCAAGGTCACCATGTCGTCCACCAAATCGGCCACAGGCCACCTGTTGGGGGCTGCTGGTGCGATTGAGGCGATTTTCTCGATCCTTGCGATCCGCGATCAGGTCGCACCGCCGACGATCAACCTTGATAATCCGGCCGTTGAAACGAAGGTCGATCTTGCGCCCAATGCCAAGGTCGAGCGGGAGATCAATGTGGCGCTGTCCAACTCGTTCGGGTTCGGCGGCACCAATGCGAGCGTTCTGTTCGGTAAGGTCAGCTAACCATGTGGAGACACATCGCCAGCAATGCGCTGACGTTTTTGATTGTCCTCCTGTTCCTGACAGGGGGCGTCATCGCGTGGGGCACGTCTGAATATTCGGCTGAGGGCCCGTTGGATCAGGCGATCTGCGTGCAAGTGCGGTCTGGCAGCAATATGCGGATTGTCAGCGAGGATCTTGTTGATCAGGGGGCTGTGTCCTCTGGCGGGATTTTCCGCATGGGTGCGGATTATGCGGGCAAGACATCGCAGCTGAAGGCAGGCAGCTTTCTGGTGCCGGCTGGATCGTCCATGGAAGAGATTGTGGATATCGTGACACGGGGCGGGGCGAGCACCTGTGGGACCGAGATTGTCTACCGTGTTGGGGTCACGCGGATCGTTGCGCAAGTGCGCGAACTTGATCCGGCGACAGGCCGTTTCGTTGAATTGACGAGTTTTGAGCCGGCTGAAGTCGAGGCTCCGGCGGAATACACCGAGACCCGCGCTGCGGATGACACCCAGTACCGTGTTGTGATCTCGGAAGGGGTGACGAGCTGGCAGGTGGTTCAGGCGCTCAACGCGCTGGAGTTCATGGAGGGCGAGGTCACGGAAATTCCGCCTGAGGGCATGCTGGCACCCAATTCCTATCAGGTTCAGCCTGGGGATTCGGTGGAGGAGCTGCTTGCGGATATGCAATCTGCACAGGAGCGTATTCTGGCGCAGGCTTGGGCGGAACGCAGCGATGGATTGCCCCTAGCGAGCCCTGAAGAGGCGTTGATTCTGGCATCTATCATCGAGAAGGAAGCCTCCACATCCGATGAACGGTTCGATGTGGCGAGTGTCTTTGTGAACCGTCTGAACCAAGGCATGCGATTGCAGACGGACCCCACCGTGATCTACGGCGTGACCGAAGGACGTGGGGTGCTGGGACGCGGGTTGCGGCAGAGTGAGCTTCGGGCCGAAAATCCTTGGAATACCTATGTGATTTCTGGTTTGCCTGCGACGCCAATTGCCAACCCTGGTGCGGGCTCGATTGAGGCGGCTTTGAACCCGTCGGACACAGATTACATCTTCTTCGTGGCAAAATCGCTGAACCCGCGCGACGGGCACAATTTCGCGGTGACGCTGGACGAGCACAACCGCAACGTGGCCATTTACCGCGAGCTTGAGGCGGCACGCGATGCGGCGCAGGACAACTGACGGGTTAACGACCCGTTTCCGCACCGGACGCTAACACACTGGTAATTTTTGGAGAAATCCCCGACCGCGCGTAGTTTCACCGCACGCTGGACGAGGCATGAACGGGCTTTGGGCGCACACCCAAGGCCCGTTTTTCGTTTCGCTTATTGGGCGGAGCAACCTGAAAGGGGAACTCCCCATGACAACCCAAAGCGGTGGTGCATCCACCGAGCAGAAACCGGCTGCCGAACGTATTGAGGAGGCTAGGCAGCTTCATAGAAGCATAAACAGGACATTGACCGCATTGCTTGATCTGATTGAGCAAGGGGACCTCAAAGATGTGGCCCTATTGCCCAAACAAATGACGCAGCTGAATGCCGTGGTCGGTGACCTCAAGAAACGAGAGGCAGAATTTGATGCGCAATTCGGAACCGGAACGCGCGATGGAGACATCGACTTTGACGAACTCCGACGTGAGATCGGGTGCCGCCTTGGTCGCATCCGCAGATGTTGCAAGTCGTAAGGATTTCTTGCGGAGCCTGAGCAATGAGCAGGTGAGGGGCTTGCCCTATCTGTTCGAGTTTTGGGCGCTGGAACATCAACTGCCGCCTGAGGGGGACTGGAGGACTTGGATCATTCTGGGGGGCCGTGGCGCGGGAAAGACGCGCGCGGGAGCAGAGTGGGTCAGGGCCATGGCAGAGGGGTCGCGTCCGCGCGACCCCGGCCGTGCGCGCCGTATTGGTCTGATCGGCGAGACGATGGAGCAGGCGCGCGAAGTGATGGTGTTCGGGGAAAGCGGGATTTTGGCCTGCAGCCCACCGGACAGACGTCCGACATGGATTTCCGGCCGACAGATGTTGGTTTGGCCGAACGGAGCGGAAGCGCGTCTGTTTTCTGCGTTCGACCCAGAACGGCTGCGCGGGCCGCAGTTTGACGCGGTGTGGGCGGATGAGTTGGCGAAATGGCCCAAGGCGCAAGACACTTGGGACATGATGCAGTTCGGTTTGCGTTTGGGGACTTCGCCCCGCGCATGTGTCACCACAACACCGCGAAATGTTGGAATTTTGAAAGACCTTTTGGAGCGGAAAAGCTCGGTCATGACCCATGCGCCAACGGACGCCAACCGCGCCTATCTGGCGGAGAGTT
This sequence comes from Pseudooctadecabacter sp., assembly GCA_020628265.1. Lineage (GTDB taxonomy): Bacteria > Pseudomonadota > Alphaproteobacteria > Rhodobacterales > Rhodobacteraceae > Octadecabacter. The sequence continues at coordinate 3,628 of JAHDFG010000170.1, forward strand.
TTCTGGAAGAGGTGCAGGAGCGCTATGCGGGCACTCGGTTGGGGCGTCAGGAATTGGACGGCGTTTTGTTGCCGGATGTGGATGGTGCGCTGTGGTCGTCTGAGCGGCTGGAAAGCCTGCGGGCGCAGGCGCCGCGCGTATTGGACCGGATCGTGGTAGCGATTGATCCGCCTGCGGGGGCAGGTGCGTCATCGGATGAGTGCGGGATCATCGTGGCGGGGATCACGATGGCCGGACCCGTGCAGGACTGGCGGGTCTATGTGCTGGAGGATGCATCGGTGCAGGGGGCCACACCCAACGGATGGGCGGCGGCTGCCATTGCCGCGATGGACCGGCACAACGCGGACAGGTTGGTGGCCGAAGTGAACCAAGGCGGTGCGATGGTTGAGACCATCGTGCGGTCTATTGATCCGAGCGTTCCGTATCGCGGCGTCCACGCGACACGCGGCAAGGCACGTCGGGCGGAGCCGGTGGCGGCCCTTTATGAACAGGGGCGCGTGCGCCATGTGGGCGACCTTGGGTCTCTGGAAGATCAGATGTGCCAGATGACGGCCCATGGGTTTGAGGGGCAGGGGTCGCCAGACCGCGTGGACGCGCTGGTTTGGGCATTGACGGATTTGTTTCTGGAGCCTGCAAAGGCGTGGCGTGCACCACGGGTGCGGCACCTATAAGTATCTGTATTCAAGCGTTTTTCGGCTGTTGCGTACACATCGAACGGTCGGTTTTCACCTTCGTAATTATTTGAAACGAAATTGCATCACATAGCAGCGAACGCCGCGTTGACGGCGGCCCCAGAGGAGATTTGGATGTTTGATTTTCTGAAGCGATCTGACGCAGTGCCCAGCACGGGGCAGGCCAATGTGCCAGAGGTGAAGGCTTCTGCAACGGGCAAGATTGCCGCTTGGGGCGCTGCGGGGCGCAACGTTTGGGGTGCGCGTGATGCGGGCTCTTTGACCCGCGCGGGATTCACCGGAAATCCGGTTGGGTTTCGAGCAGTCAAGATGATCGCAGAGGCCGCTGCGGCCTTGCCTCTGGTCCTGCAGGACGCCGAGACCCGTTATGATACGCACCCCATTCTGGACCTGATCCAGCGGCCCAATGCGGCCCAAGGTCGGGCGGAGTTGTTCGAGGCTTTGTTCGGGCAGCTGCTGCTGACAGGCAATGGCTACGTGGAGGCCGTGGGCGGCGAGGAGGGGCCGGTTGAGCTGCATGTGCTGCGGTCCGACCGGATGACGCTTGTGCCCGGCGCTGATGGCTGGCCTGTGGCCTATGACTACACGGTTGGTGCGCGCAAGCACCGGTTCCATGTGGCCGAGGGCGC
>JAHDFG010000171.1:0-2479 GCA_020628265.1 Pseudooctadecabacter sp.
GGCTTCGCGCGTCTCGGTATCCCACGATTTGCACAGGTCCCATGCGGCGTCCAAAGCCTCTTGGTCATAGGTCAGCCCAACCCAGAAGGCAGGCAGCGCACAGAGCCTGCGCCACGGGCCTCCGTCCGCCCCACGCATCTCGATGAACTTTTTCAAACGTGCCTCGGGGAAGGCGGTTGTCAGGTGATCGGCCCAATCGGAAAGCGTCGGGGTTTCACCGGGCAGGGCGGGAAGTTCGCCCCCAAGGAAATCGCGGAACGACTGGCCGAGCGCGTCCACATATTCGCCGTCTCGGTAGACAAAATACATCGGCACATCGAGGGCGTATTCCACCCATCGTTCAAACCCGAACCCGTCCTCGAAAACAAACGGCAACATGCCCGTGCGGGCATCATCCAGATGCCGCCAGATGCGGCTGCGCCAGCTTTTATGCCCGTTGGGTTCGCCCTCAAAGAAGGGCGAATTGGCAAAGAGCGCCGTGGCCACAGGCTGCAGGGCCAGCGCCACGCGCATTTTCTGGACCATGTCCGCCTCGGACGAGAAATCCAGGTTCACCTGAACCGTGCAGGTCCGCCGCATCATCATTTTGCCGGATGTGCCCACCTTGTCCATGTAGGCATCCATCAGCTTGTAGCGCCCTTTGGGCATCAGGGGCATTTCATCGTGGGACCATTCGGGCGCAGCCCCAAGGCCGATGAAGCCCACGCCAATCTCATCCGCGATGGACTTCACCTCGGCCAGATGGCTGTTCACCTCGTCACAGGTTTGGTGGATCGTTTCAACGGCCGCACCGGACAATTCCAGCGCCCCACCCGGTTCGAGCGAGACATTCGCGCCGTCCTTTTCCAGCCCGATCAGCACCCCCTTTTCTTCGACAGGAGCCCAGCCATAGCGATCCCGCAGGCCGGTCAGGACCGCGTGGATGGACCGCTCGCCCTCATAGGGCAGAGGTTTGTGCGTGTCTTTGCAATAACCGAACTTCTCGTGCTCGGTGCCAATGCGCCAATCGGCTTTGGGTTTGCAGCCTTCGGCCAGATACTCAGCCAATTGTTCGTGCCGTTCAATCGGACCACCGCCGGACTGTGGAATAGACATGGGTTGGGTGCTCCGTTCGAAAATTCAGACCCTACAGGTGGCCCGCAAAGCAGGCACTGTCAATGCAGCCGAGGTGGCAATTGCGTGACCGTGCTGTCGCGCGGTTTTCGCCAGATCGTGACGACAGTGTCGCGAGGCTCGTTCAAAACGCTGACGAGTGTGTGACTGCGCAGGCCGGGCAGAGTGCTGAACGCATCGAACAGGGCCTCTGCCCCTGCGGCATTTACAGGGATTTCTATCTGCTCGCCGGTCTCGCCTGTGAGCCTCCACGCGGAAGCAGGGGTCAGATCAAGGCGCACGGTAAGGTCAAGGTCCGCCACGCCGCCGTCCGTTGGCCCCATATAGATGATACGACGTTCGTCAATCGTGACCACGCCGGGACCATCGCCACCCTTTCCAAAACGGCCCCGCTGGATGGCGCTGACAGCCAACATGGCCCCTGCCGCACTGACCGCCCACCCAAGCCACTGAAGAATTCCGAAGCTGCGTAAGCCCCACCACAGACCAAGGCCAACGACGGCCAGCGCGAACAGCACCTCGCGCCAGCGCCAGAACAGGGCTTTGACCTCGGGGCGGATCATTGCAGGACCTGTGGTTCGGCAAAGAAGATCAGGGAAAAGGTGCCGATTGGGCGGTAGCCGATGGCTGTGTAGGCGGCGATGGCATGTGGGTTGTTGGCAAAAAGGATGCTGCGTTTTGCCCCTGCGGCCTTCGCCTCTTGCAGATGTAGCGACACAGCCCGTCTCGCGTGTCCTTTGCCACGCTGTTCCGGCGGGGTGTAGACGGGCCCGACCTGTACAATGTCATCTACCTCGGCGTTGAACCCCGTCTGACACAAGGGCGTGTCGCCATCGGCCAAAATCCGTCGACTGCCCGCAGCCAGCGCGCCATCGAACTCTGTGTCCAACCGCGCCTTGGAGGCCTCGGGTGTCATGCCAAGGGTGTTCACGTCATAATCGAACATCCAGTCCCGCACGAAATTGCGGTCGGTCTCGGCCATCGGGCGCAGCTCACCGATGCCCTCCAAAATGGCGGCGACGGACAGATCCACGGCAAACAGGGTTTCTTCGGAATTCAAAGCTGTAGGTGCGTCATCCAGACCTGCCGCCTGTCGCACCCGTGCAATCTGCGTGCCATGTCCCACCAAGCGCGTCACGCTTCTGTCCACAAACTGCAACGGCTTTGACCAATCCCCAGCATCCGGCCATTGCACCATGATCGTCCCATTCCTGGCGAGGGCGAAGACCCCGTTCACTGGCGTTCCGGTGATCCAGTACCGCATGGCGTATTCGTGATCCGCACCGGTTGGCCCGAACCGCCGCAGGTTCGACAAAAGGAACATCGAGGTTTCGAGATGCGCCTGCAGGAACCGCTCGATCTCGGG
>JAHDFG010000171.1:2579-4944 GCA_020628265.1 Pseudooctadecabacter sp.
CGCAAGATGCGAGGGCCCAAGCTGATGGGAAGGGCGCATTCCATGGCCCTGATCCTCTTTCTCTCGGGTGCTGAAAAGCCGCCTTCGGGGCCGATCAGAACAGCCCACGGGCTGCCGTCGCCGATGACGCCTGATAAGGCGGAAGAGGGGCCTGCGAGGGATTCGTCGCAGAACAGGATACGGCGTGTGTCGTCCCAATCGGACAAAACCCGTCCCAGCTTCTGGACCTCGGTCACCTCCGGCACCCAAAGACATTCGCACTGCTCGGCGGCCTCAATCGCAATGGCCTGCAGTTTGTCCTGTCGTACGCGCTTGGCGTCTTGTGTGTATTCGGTCTGAACGATAACGATCCGGCCGGCACCCAGTTCGACGGCCTTCTCGATCAGGAACGACATGCGTTCCTTGCGGATCGGGGCGCACATCAGCCAAAGGTCGGGGGCTGCGATCTGTTCGCGTGTCTGTTCGACACAAATCAACGCGCCCGCCTTCTTTCCGGCTTCGACAACCTCGGCCCGCCACTCGCCCTGCGTGCCGTTGAACAGCAACACATCGTCACCGGCGACCAACCGCATGACGCCAAACAGATAATGCGCCTGATCCCGCGACAGCGGGACCCTTTGCGCCGGTCCCAAAGGATGTTCTACATAGAGCCTGATACGTGCCATGGGGGAACCATATGACCACCGATAGCGGGATGCCAGAGCCCCAAATCCCCGACCGCCTAAAGGGCAGTTGGGTCAACACGGTGGCCCCCGCGGCGACCCGCCCGTTCTTGCGACTGTCACGAGCAGATGCGCCGATCGGGACATGGCTGCTGCTGTTGCCCTGTTGGTGGGGTCTGGCGCTGGCCATCCTCTATACCGGTCAGCCGCGCTGGTTCGATCTTTGGATCGCTGTCGGCTGCGCAATTGGCGCGTTCTTGATGCGTGGTGCGGGCTGTACGTGGAACGACATCACCGACCGCGACATCGACGCGGGCGTGGAACGTACGCGAAATAGGCCCATTCCTTCGGGTCAGGTCGGGGTGCGTGCCGCGCTTATATGGATGGCTGCGCAATCCCTATTGGCCCTGCTGATCCTGCTGACGTTCAACGCGAATGCCATCCTGTTGGGCTTCCTGTCGATCCTTCCCGTTGCCATTTATCCCTTTGCAAAACGGTTCACATGGTGGCCGCAGGTCTTTCTGGGGCTTGCCTTCAATTGGGGTGCGTTGCTTGCTTGGACGGCCCATACCGGCAGCCTCGGGTGGCCCGCTGTGATGTTGTATCTGGCAGGGATCGCATGGACGCTGTTCTACGATACGATCTACGCCCATCAGGATGCCGAGGACGATGCACTGATCGGGGTCAAATCGACAGCGCGGCTGTTCGGCGACCGGACCCGCCAGTGGCTGAGGGGGTTCATGGTTGCCACGATTTCGATCATGGGCATCGCCGTGATCTTCGCGGTGATCGGGCAATCGGTGTTGGCCCTTGTCGTGGCGCTTGGAGGGCCGTGGGCCATGGGGTGGCACCTGGCCTGGCAACTCCGTCACTTTGACGCCGACGACGGCGCAGGGCTGTTGCGCCTGTTCCGATCGAACCGGAACGCGGGCCTCATTCCTTTGCCGTTTTTCGCCATCGCGTTTTTCGTGTGATTGAACCCAAGCGCCGAACCGCCTAAGCACGTGTCAGGACGGATTGGGAACGCAGCATGCGGCTTTCAGAACTTTTTATACGACTGGGCGTCTTTCTGGTCGCAGCAGTGATCTGCACGCTCGGCGCGCGTGTGGCTGTCTCCAACGTGGAAACGCGTTCGGTTGAGGCTGTTCAGGCCGAGCTTCAGGATAACGGATATGGTTTCTCGACTGTATTGGGCGACGGGCTGCAGGTTATTCTGGAAGGCGAAGCCCCGTCCGAGGCAGCGCGTTTCCGCGCCATCTCGGCTGCCGGACGCATGGTCGACGCTAGCCGCGTGATTGACAACATGACGGTGACCGCCAGCCTTGCATTGGAAGCGCCCGAATTCTCGATGGAGATTTTGCGCAACGACAGCGGCATTTCGATCATCGGCCTGATGCCCGCTGAAAGTGACCGCGATGACCTGATTGCGCGGCTCACGGCCCTGACGGGCGAAGACGCGACATTCGCGGACTTTGTTGAACAGGCAGACTACGCTGTGCCCGAGGGGTGGGATCCTGCGATGGAATTCGCGTTGCGAGCCTTGCGGGTGCTGCCAAGGTCCAAAATCTCTGTCCGCGCTGGAAGCGTCGCAGTCGAGGCGATTGCAGATTCGCCCGAGCAAAAGGCGCAGCTTGAAACGGATTTGCGCCGTGTGCGCCCCGATGGCGTACAGGTGGCGTTGGACATTTCTGCGCCGCGCCCTG
>JAHDFG010000172.1 GCA_020628265.1 Pseudooctadecabacter sp.
GCGTGATCTGCTGCCAGAATGATGTCCGCCGACAGCGCCAGTTCCAGCCCACCGCCGCAAGCGATGCCGTTGACAGCCGCAATCACCGGCTTGTTCATGTCGCGCAATTCCTGCAGCCCGCCAAAGCCGCCGACGCCATAGTCCCCGTCGACGGCATCACCCTCTGCCGCCGCCTTGAGGTCCCACCCCGGGCAGAAGAATTTCTCGCCCGCGCCGGTGATGATCGCCACGCGCAGGTCGGGGTCATCGCGGAATTCGGCAAAGACATCACCCATGATGCGACTGGTTGCCAGATCGATTGCATTGGCCTTGGGGCGGTCCAGCGTCACCTCAAGAATGGCGCCCTCGCGGCGGGTACGAATTGGATCAGTCATGGTATTTCCTTATGAGGGCGTCTGCGGCAATGGCGGCATCGGGCGTGATGATGAGCGGGTTGATCTCAACCTCTTCAAGGACGGATGTCGAGGCAAGAACGTAGGCCTGAACAGCCTCGATCACGTCCAGTATCTTTTCGACATTGGCAGGGGGTTTTCCCCTGTAGCCGCTCAGGACAGGGGCCAGTTTCAGGCGGTTTAGTGTCTGTTCTAGATCAACGCGACTGGCTGGCAGCAGGACGGACGCCGCATCTGACAGTATTTCGGTGTAGATGCCGCCCGCCCCAATTGTGAGGACGAACCCATGGGCAGGGTCTTTTACGACCCCGACCAAGAGTTCGGCGATGCTGTCGGCGATCATGGTTTCAACGAGAATTTCACCAGTGGGCAAGGCGTTCGCAGCATCAGCGACGGCCTTGGCATCGGGCAAATTCAGGATAACGCCACCCGCTTCGCTTTTGTGCGCGGCACCAACGGTCTTTAGCGCAAAGGGCCCGGAGGCGTCCTTGATCCCCTCAAGAACGGTTTTGCGGTCCCCCGTCCAACGCTCGGGCGATGGGACGCCGAAGGCCGCTAGTTCAGCCTTCGACTGATCTTCTGTAAGTGTTGCCGCGTCGCGTGAGGGGACTGGCACAATGATGTCGGCGTCCGACGGTGATCGCGTGATCGCGGCTCCTGCAGCGTTCAGTGCCTCGGCCAACCCGTTGAGGGGCACAACCCCGCCATCGATCAATCGTTGCGCAACATCTTCCGGCATCAACTCGGGCAACGTTGCGACCATAGCGATTACACCGCCCGTGTCCGCGCGGGTCCGGATTGCTGCATCAATCACGCAGTCCCAATCAGTGGGGTCACAGATATCGGCGCGGGGGATGTCGACGATCAGGAAGGTGATCGCAAGATCAGGGTCGATCATCGCGGAGAACGCGGCGGTCATCGCATCCGTGTCGCGCCAGATATAGGTGTGGTAGTCGAGGGGATTAGAGAGCGCCACTTTCGGCCCCAACACCCGATAAAGACCGTCATGTTGCGTCTGCGTAAGGGGCGGGAACTGCAGACCGGAGCCATGGGCCATATCGGCGATCAGGCTGGCCTCTCCCCCCGAGCATGAAATTGAGGCGATCCGGCCCGAGGGAAGGGGGCCGGCTACGTGCAAAAGTTTGAGCGTCTCCAACAGCGACGGGAGGTCGTTGACGCGGGCGATGCCAAGGTGCCGCAGGAGGGCATCTGCACCTGCGTCGCTGCCTGCAAGAGACGCCGTATGGGACACGGTAGCGGCCCGTGCCTCGTCCGAGCGCCCGACCTTGATGGCGACGATCGGGATGTTCTTTGCGTTTGCCGCGCGCGCCAGCCGTTGCCAAGCCTCCAGGTCGCGAAAGCCTTCGATGTGCAGTCCCAGTGCGGTGACGCGCGGATCGTCCAGAAGGGCGAGGCCAATGTCCGCCATTGAAAGCTGGGCCTGATTGCCGCAGGTCACGACGTAGGCAATGGGCAGCCCGCGCTTTTGCATGGTCAGGTTAATGGCGATGTTTGAACTTTGCGTCAGAATCGCGACGCCGGAGTCCACGGCCTGACATCCGTGCTGGTCCGGCCAGAGCGACACGCCGTCAAGCGCATTGATCATGCCGTAGCAATTCGGCCCGAGGATCGGCATGTCCTTTGCCGCCGTCAGAAGACGCCGGTTCGCGTCTGCGCCGTCGTCTGTCTCACCAAAACCGCTGGCAAAGCAGACAGCCCCACCCGCACCGATACGGGCCAACCGCTCTACTGCGCCCACGGTCGCGTCACGGTTGATCCCGACGAATGTTGCATCAGGGGCGCCGGGGAGCTCGGTGGCCATGGGATAGGCCTGAAGGCCGCAGATGTGTTCGGCGCGGGGATGAACGGGCCAGATTTCGCCCTTGAATTCGGCCTTTAAGAGCTGCTCGGTAACAGATTTGCACCATGCGCCGCCACCGATAATGGCGACGCTTTTTGGGCGTAACAGTCTCGATAAATCGTCCTTCATATCAAACGCCTCGCATGAGGTGGAAGGTAGGAGCCTCCGGCGGGAGTTTTCGGGTCAGAAGAAGACGGGCGGTTTCGCCTTTACCCCGTAAGGACTCATTAACCTTAACGCGCCATGATGCGCGGGCAATCCTAGGTGGAGACCGACGGGTTGTGTCAGGAGAAGCCCCTTGGAGCCCATGCAGCCCAAGGGGTGGACCCTTCCTTCTTCTGACCCAAAAACTCCGGGGGAGTCCGAAGGACGGGGGCAGCGCCCCCCTGCGCGCGCAGCGCGCCTCGGTCGGATTGGCGCAGCCAATTCGAAACAGGATCATGCCCCCAACGCCCGCAACAGATCCCGACTGATGATGTGGCGTTGGATCTCGGATGTTCCGTCCCAGATCCTTTCAACCCGCGCATCGCGCCAGAAGCGTTCGAGGGGATAGTCATCCATTAAACCCATGCCGCCATGGATCTGGATCGCAGCATCGGTCACCCGAGCGAGACATTCGGACGCGTAGAGCTTGGCGCTGGCGATTTCGCGGTTGGCCGGTAGGCCCTGATCCAATCGGTTGGCCGAGGCGAGCGTCAGCAGGTCAGCGGCGTCGATCTCGGTGATCATATCGGCGAGCTGGAAGCTGATGCCTTGGAACTTGCCGATCTTCTGGCCGAATTGTTCCCGTTCGGCCGCATAGTTCAGCGCGTAGTCGAACACGCGGCGGGCGCGGCCGACGGACATGGCGGCGACTGTAATGCGAGTGGCGTAGAGCCATTCGTTCATCACTGCGAAGCCGCCGTCGACTTCGCCCAAAACCTGTGCGTCCGGCAGGCGACAGTCGTCGAATTCGAGGATCATGTTCTTGTAGCCTCGGTGGGATACGGATTTGTAGCCGTCGCGGATGGTGAAGCCGGGTGTGCCGCGATCGACAAGGAAGGTCGTGATCCGCTTCTTCGGTCCGCGAGGCGTGTCGTCCTCACCCGTTGCCACAAAGACGATCACGAAGTCGGCGTGCTCGGCACCCGAGATGAAATGTTTGGTGCCGTTGATCACCCAATCGCCACCATCGCGGACGGCGGTGCATTTCATGCCGCGCACGTCGGACCCGGCACCGGGTTCGGTCATGGCGAGGGCGTCCATTTTCTCGCCGCGGATTGCGGGATCGCGGTAGCGCTCGATTTGCTCGCCCTCGCAGGCCATCAGGATGTTTTGGGGGCGGCCAAAGAAGTGGGTGAGGGCCATGGAGCCGCGGCCCAGTTCGCGTTCGACCAGTGCGAATTCAAGATGGTTGAGGCCTGCGCCGCCCGCGCTTTCGGGGAAGTTGCAGGCGTAGAAGCCAAGGTCGATTGTTTTCTGTTTGATGTCCGCTGCGATCTCGGCGGGGACGTCGCCGGTCCGTTCGACCAGCTCTTCGTGGGGATAGATTTCATTTTCGACGAAGCTGCGGACGGTGTCCGCGATCATGATGTTTTCTTCGGTCAGGCCATAGACGGTCATGGGTGCACCTTTCAGGGTTGAGGGAAATTGGCTGGGTTAGAGCCTGTTCCTCAGCCTGGGCGGCGGGTGCTGGTCCATTGTGTCAGGTCATCAAAGAAGGTCATGTGTACATCTGTTTCTTGCGGGCGCGGGTCTCGTCCGTGGCGGCTGCTGTGCCGTCGTGGTAGCTACCGAACCACCGATCCCAAGGCATTTCAACTGTCCCGTAGTTGCATTCGAAATAGCGGTGGTGGAGTTGGTGGAAGAAGACCCCCATGCGCATCTGTTTGTTGTCCTTCACAACCAGTTCTTCAAAGCCGGAGTGGCTGAACACGGGGTGCGTGGATTGGACATAGCCGTGAAACAGCACGTGCAGCGGGTGGCTGGGCACGATCAGGTGGATAGCGAAGTTGGTGTAGAACAACAGGTGTTCGATCGGGTGCATGGAGATGCCCGACCACGGCCCCACATTGACGTTCCGGTGGTGCAGCGCGTGCGCGATCTTATAGAGAGGCGGCCAGTGCAGCAGGCGGTGGACCCAGTAGAAATGGAAGCTGGACCAGATGGGGATCAGTACGAAGAAGGCGATGAACCAGATCGGGTTGTCGGGGAATAGAAGGCTCGGCGCGTAGCCGTTGGCCATGGCCCAGAAGACGAGCACTTGCGCCGCTGTCCAAAGCGTAATGCCGGATGCGATGTGCCAGAACATATTGTCGAGCACTTGGTTGTTGAAGGTGAACGACCCGTTGTTGCGGTTCTGATCACGCGGGTCGAATTTGGTCGCGTCCCCCTGACCTTTGCGGATGATCAGCCAGTAATGCAGCGTGCCGGCACAGAGGCATTGGGGGATGAGGTTGATGAGCCAAAGCTGGATGATCCAGCCCCATTGGAAGGTCTGCATCCTCTCCAATGCGGGCAAAAACGCGAGGTAGGCGACCGCAGCGATCACAAAACAAAGCGTCGTCGTCGAGATTTCGAACCAGAAGGCTGCGTACCATTTAAAGATGGCTCTCGGGTTCGGGGGCCATTGGAACAGGGGGTTTTGGTTGATGGGTGTCTGGGGGCGGTGGTTCCAGCGGGCGGCTTCGCGGGCTTCGGGATCATTGGTCA
>JAHDFG010000173.1 GCA_020628265.1 Pseudooctadecabacter sp.
GGCCCCAATGCAGACATCGTCGAACCTCCGCGCAGTGCCTCGGCCACTTCGTCCATGATCTCGGCCAATCGCGGGGCCTTGATCCGGCTGCGGTCTGACAGCAGCAGGTTGCGGGACGACATGGCCAGCCCGTCTTCCTCGCGGATCGTGGGGCATCCGACGACTTCGACCGGTATATCCAGATCGGCCGCCAGCCGCGTGACGACCTGCAATTGCTGGTAATCCTTCTCGCCAAAGAACGCCTTGTCGGCCTGCGTCTGCAGGAACAGTTTGGTCACGACCGTGGCGACCCCATCGAAATGACCTGGTCGCGCCGCGCCGCACAGCATGTCCGTCAAACCACCCACGGACACGTTTGTGGCAAAGCCTGCCGGATACATCGTGTCGCCGTCAGGCACGTAGATCGCGTCGACCTCGAAGGGCACCAGCTTTTTCGCGTCTTCCTCTTCGGTGCGCGGATAGTTTTCCAGATCGTCGGGATTGTTGAACTGCTTGGGGTTCACAAAGATCGTGACAATCACACGGTCCGCCTGCGCCTTGGCCGCACGAACCAGCGACAGGTGGCCCTGATGCAATGCGCCCATTGTAGGTACCACGCCGATGGTTTCACCCGCTTGGTGCCAGCCTTTGGTCATCTCGCGCAGCGCCCCCAGGCTGCGCACAATGGGGGCGGTCATTTCGGGGCCTCGTCGGCGAAGACATGTTCGGACGCAGGAAAAGTCCGCGCGCGGACCTCTTCGGCATAGGCCGCGATTGCAGCCGCCCCGTCCTCGCCCAGATGCGCATAGCGCTTCACAAACTTCGCCTTGAACGCCGTAAAGAGGCCCAGCATGTCATCGACGACGAGGATTTGCCCGTCACATCCCGCCGACGCGCCGATCCCGATCGTCGGGATCGCCACCTGCGCCGTGATCTCGTCCGCCAGACCTTGAGGCACTTTCTCAAGAACCACAGCGAAGGCGCCAGCCTCGGCCACCGCTTCGGCATCCGCAATCAAGGCCCCGCGGGCATCACCACGGCCCTGCACCTTGTAGCCGCCCAGCGTGTTGATGGATTGGGGGGTCAGACCGATATGGGCCATCACCGGAATGCCACGTTTCACCAGAAAGGCAATTGTCGGGGCCATCTCGACGCCACCTTCCAACTTGACAGCTGCCGCACCGGTTTCAGCCATCAGCCGTGCGCCATTGCGGAAGGCCTGCTCGGGGCTTTCCTCGTATGAGCCGAACGGCATGTCGATGACCATCATGGCGCGGCTCAACCCGCGGGCCACGGCCTGTCCGTGCATGACCATCATATCCATCGTCACGCCGAGCGTGGAGGGCAAGCCATGCAGCACCATGCCCACACTGTCGCCCACCAGCACGAAATCGCAGTGATCATCCATCATCTGCGCCATCGGCGTCGTATATGCTGTCAGACTGACAAGGGGTGTTCCCCCCTTGGCCGCCCGAATATCATCGGGCATCGGGGCGCGTTTCTTGGCCGTAGCGCTCATGGCAGAATTCCCTTCGCGGGCGGCCGATTGTGGCCGCATCTTCATGATGTGATTAACAGCCAGCGGCGGCTAACTCCATACGCGTTCATGGAAACGCGGCGTCCCTCGGCGTGCAACGCCGCCAGCAATCGCCAAAAGGGCTTGTCTGCCCACTGTTTCTGAGGTCCGATCCACAGAATGATGATACGCCCCGGCCCGCTTAACCTGATAACGGATGTCACTGGCTTGCGCGTCGGCAATGCCAGCGATCCAACGTTGAAGTCCGGCACCACAGTCCTGACGGCAGACGCACCCTTTGTGGCGTCGGTCCATGTGATGGGCGGTGCCCCGGGGACGCGGGACACCGATCTTTTGGCGCCGGACAAGACGGTCCAGCAGGTGGACGCATTGGTGTTGTCCGGCGGATCGGCTTTCGGGCTCGACGCTTGTTCTGGCGTCATGGCGGGCCTGCGCGAGGCAGGGCGCGGCTTTGCCGTGGGTGATGTCACCGTGCCGATCGTGCCCGGGGCCATCCTGTTCGACCTGACGAATCGCGGCGACAAGAACTGGGACGAAACGCCCTACTCTGCGTTGGGCAGACAAGCCTTTGACGCAGCCGCCACGACATTCGATTTGGGCACCGCCGGTGCAGGCACCGGCGCGCTGACCGCGCGACACAAGGGCGGGTTGGGGTCGGCGTCAATCGTGCTGGAAAACGGGGTGACGGTTGGCGCTTTGGTCGCGGTGAACCCGCTCGGAAGCGTCACAACTCCGGGCGACCGGCACTTTTGGGCGGCACCGTTTGAGATGGAGGCCGAGTTTGGCGGGCTGGGGCCTGATCCTGACGCGGCCTACCGCGCAGCCGAGCCCAGCCTGAAAGCCAAGGCAATGGGCGCGAACACCACCATTGCGATTGTGGCGACCGATGCCCCCCTGACCAAGCCACAGTGTCACCGTCTTGCGGTCGCCGCCCACGATGGCATGGCCCGCGCAATCGTTCCCTCCCACACGCCGCTCGATGGTGATCTGGTCTTTGGCCTGTCCACGACGCTCGCCCAGACACCCATGGCCCCCATGGCCTTTGCCCCCTTGGGCGACGCCGCAGCGGCTTGCCTGTCCCGCGCCATCGCCCGCGCCGTTTTTGAGGCCACCCCCGCGGAGGGAGACCTGCTGCCCACCTACCGTTAGTGGATGTCGCCGGGCGCGATGGCCGTTGTCTTTACGATGGCATAAATCCGGTCCCCGACCGCCAGCCCCATGCTTTGCGCCGACCGTTTGGTGATCCGCGCCAACAACCGCGCGCCGCCGGCTTGAAGCCCAACCGCAACACCCGGGCCGTGCCCTGCCTGCAATGAGGTAATCGAAACAGAAAGCACGTTGAGGGCAGACAGCCCTTCTGGCGCGCTCCGTGACAGGATGATGTCCTGCGCCGGTACCCTGACCCGCAGCGCGCCGCCCGCGTGACCAACAGCCCCCGGCACCCAGAGCGCGCCAGCGTCTGTTTCGATCTTGGTTAGCCCATCGTCCGCGTGGCCGACAACGCGCCCTGTCAGCACCGCGCCCGCGTCCCGCACACCGATAAACGGAACGGCCGCCGGATCGGACAGGACCGCATCCGCTGGCCCTTCCACAACGACGCGTCCTTCATTCATGACCACCATGTGTTGGGCCAATCGCGCGACCTCGCCCATGTCGTGGCTCACATAGATGATGGGTATGTTGGCCTGATCCCGCAGCGCCTCAAGGAAAGGCAGGACATCGGCCTTACGCACCCCGTCCAGCGCGGACAGAGGCTCGTCCATCAACAACAACTCCGGCCCCGCCATCAGGGCGCGGCCAAGCGATACCCGTTGCGCTTCGCCGCCGGACAAGGCGGCAGGATATCTGTTGAGCAGTGGTCCAAGCCCCAACAGCGCGATGATCTGCTCTTCGTCTGTGGACCCACCAAAACGCAGGTTCCTCAGCACCGTCATATGCGGAAACAGGCGCGCATCCTGAAAAACGTAGCCAAGTTTGCGTCGGTTGGGCGGCAGGCGTGACAGGTCCCGCCCGTTCAGCGTGACTTGTTGGTGATTACACTTCAAAAGCCCTGCAATCCCGCGCACGACGCTTGTCTTGCCCGACCCCGACGGGCCGAACAGCGCGGTGATACCAGCAGGCGCGGTAAAAGACGCCTCAAGACGGAACGCACCAAGGGTCGTTTTCAATGAGACGTCCAGCATCACGCCCCCCGTTTGCGCAGGGATCGCGCGGCAAGGATTTCGGAGACCAACAAAGCCACTGCCGCAATCGCAATGGACACAAGGGCCAGCCGCAGGGCCAAGGGCTCCCCACCTGGGATTTCCAGCAAGCTGTCAATTTGCAGCGCCAGCGTTTGTGTCTGGCCGGGGATATTGGACACAAAGGTGATCGTTGCGCCGAATTCCCCCATGCCCTTGGCAAAGCCCAAGACCGCGCCCGCCAATATCCCCGGCATGGCCAAGGGGAGTGTCACGCGGGCCAGCACAGCCAGACGCCCCGCACCCAAGGTCTGGGCGGCCTCTTCAAGACCGGGGTCAATAGCGTCCAGCGAAAGCCGGATCGCGCGGACCATTAGGGGAAAGCCCATGATGGCCGCGGCCAGCGCCGCCCCCGTCCAGCGAAACGCAAAGACAAGGCCGAAAAGCGCCTCGAACGCCTCTCCCAAAGGGCCTGTTCGTCCAAAGCCCAGAAGCAACAGATACCCTGTCACGACCGGCGGCATGACCAAGGGAAGATGCACCACGATGTTCAGCGCCTGCCGCCCCCAAAAACGCCCCCGCGACAGGGCATAGGCAGCGGCAAAGCCGAACGGCAGGCTAAACAGCGTCGCCCAAAAGGCGACTTTCAAAGACAGCCCAAGGGCGGTCCACTCGGCAGGTCCCAAAAACTCAGTCATTGGCGGGAGGGGGCGCAAACCCCCATTCTGTCAGAACGTCCGCACCTGCGGGCGAATTGAGGAAATCGGCAAACTCCTGTCCAGCGCTCGAAAGGGACCCGACCAGATACCGGATCGGCGCATGGGTCGTAGGCGGAAACTCATAAGCCGAGGTCAGGGTCGGCAGTGCAACCAGATCGCTTGCGTAACCAATCCCGAAGATCGCATCCCCGCGTTCGACGAACCGCAACGCCGCCCGAACATTGGCCGCTTGCACCACGTCAACTGAAACGGCGTCCCACAGCCCGAGTGTCGTCAGGGCCTCTTTCCCATAGCGCCCTGCCGGCACCGCATCGACCTGCGCCATTGCCAGGACGTCCGGTCCCAAGGCATCGGGCAGGGATTCAATATCGCTGAGAGACCGCCCCGAGGAGACGACCACCAACCGGTTGCCTGCGAACGCCGCGAAATCAGTCTCCACCTCGCCCGCCAGCCAATCGGCCCACGCCTGATCCGCAAGCACAAC
>JAHDFG010000174.1 GCA_020628265.1 Pseudooctadecabacter sp.
CCTCCTTGCCTCAAGGTTAGGCGGCAAAGCGTCTACAAATCTAGGGGCACCTCACTGCGCGCCGCCCAGAAGATTGTAGACGGGTTGGTCCATGACCTTGCCAGCGATGTCCCACAGCGCAATATCAACACCGGACAGGGCCTGCATCGGCATGCCCTTTTGCCCGTGATCCCGCATCAGGTTGTAGACCTTGTGCCAGATCACATCGCGGTCCATCGGGTTCATGCCGTGGATCATCGGTGCGATCACACCTTCGACAATACCTTTGTTGGCGACCGCAATCGGACCAGGGCCGAAACACTCCCCCCATCCGGTGATCCCCTCGTCCGTGGAGACCTCCACCAGATGGGCAGTGCGTCGGGCGTAATACTGTTGAGAATATCCCAATTCCTCGGGCAGATCGTACTGAAGCACATGGCTTTGGATTTTGGTGATCTTCACGGGGTGTCCTTTCCGATCAAAGGGGCCTCCAGAACACTCAGCACTGCGGCAAGGCTCGCTCGTCCTTCCTGTGCGCTGACGAGTGGCGGGGCACCGTCGATGACATCCAGAAAATGTGTGAACTGGAGTGCGAATGCGTCCGCGTGGTCCACCTGAAGCGTTGTGGCATTAATCGGGTTCCACCAACTGCGCGGGCCGTCATGGGTCCAGAGCTTCAGGTCAGGCACGGATAGGGACCCTTGCGTGCCGCCAAGCATGTAGCAGGCCCCGGGGCGGTGCGGGTAGATCGGGTTTTCGCCAGACGACATTTCCCACGACCAAGGGGCGGCGACTGTGTCGGACAGGGTAAAGGCCCCGAGGGCACCGCTTTCGAACCGCATGATCAAGGCCGCCGTGTCCTCGACGTCCTGCCCGCGCTGATGGTTCGACCGCATCGCAGAGATCTCGGTGATCTCGCCACAGAAATGGCGCAGCAAATCGATGTCGTGGATGAGGTTGATCAGTGTCGGACCCCCACCCGGCCCCTTGCGCCAAGAGGCTTGAAAATAGTCGTCCGGCTTATAGAGCCAGAACTGTCCTTGCACCGAGACGATGTTCCCCAAGTCGCCCCGTTCGATCGCCGCTTTGGCCTGTTTGACGATGGGGTTGTGGCGGCGGTGGTGGCCGACCAGAACGGGCAGGCCGGTGCGCTCGGCGGCGTCGGCAATCCGGTCGGCCGCTGACAAGCTGTCAGCGATGGGTTTTTCGATCAGGACAGGGACACCCGCCTCAAGACAGGTCACTGCGTGATCGGCATGAAGTTGGTTGGGCGTTGCAATGATCGCTCCGTCCGGTTTGGCACTGGCCAGACAGCTGTCCAGATCGCCGAAATGTGCGGCCCCGACCGCGGCGGCCAGCGCCTTTGCCTCATCCGTCGGGTCAACGATGGCGCAAAGGTCTGCCTGCGCTACGGCCTGCTCTACATGGCGGCGACCGATAAGACCGGCGCCGACGACGGCGATGCGTGGCGTTGTCATTCCAATGCTCTTTCAAACGATTGCATCTACTGGGCACCGTCGCGATGCAATTCTGCGCCAATGATTTCTTCTATGACACGGGTGCAGACCCAGTTGTCGCCGTCGGGATACTTGCTGCGACCCGCGTGGAAGATTTGCATGGCCGTGGCGGCTGTGTGCATCGGGACGCCCAGTTCTTCGCCCAAACCTAGTGAAATCGTCAGGTCCTTGTGCATGGTGTGAATGCTACTGCCTGTGCCTTCGAACTGACGATCGATGATCTTTTGCAAGGCATTGTTGACGATGCCGCATCCCGCCGAAGAGGTTGAAAAGACATCCAGAATGACCTGACCGGACACGCCTGCCTTCGCGGCCAAGGCGGCGGCTTCGAAGGTTGCAGCGAATTGCGCCCCGATCAGGGATTGCAGGCAGGCCTTCACCGTTTGGCCATCGCCCGCTTTGGTTCCGACGCGGTGAATGTGGGCTGAAACGGCCTCCATCACGGGGGCAAAGCGGTCCAGAACGTCGTCGGGGGCGGCCGCCATCATGGTCAGCGTTCCCGATTGCGCGCCCGGGAAGCCGCCGGACACGGGCGTGTCGATCAGGTGGACGCCGCTGCCATCCATCGCGGCACCGATCTCACGGGCTTCTTGGGGCTTGATGGTCGCCGACAGGATGATTGCGCTGCCTTGCTTCATATTTGGCAACAGGCCCTCGTCTGACAGGATCACCTTGCGGGCCTGTGTTCCGTCCATGACCATCACGTAAACAGCATCACAAGCGGCACCCATCCGCGCCAGATCTGCGGCTTCGCGCCCGCCAATCGCGACGAAGGCTGCTGTCTTCTCTGGGCTGCGATTAAGGCCCCATGTCTCGAAACCGGCGGCCATCAGGTTCTTGGCCATACCGCTGCCCATGTCCCCCAGACCCACGACACCACAGATCATGCGCTTTCCCCCTGCTCAAAGATGATGGCGCCCCGTTGGGCGATGACGCGACAGGCCAGTTCGTGACCTGCCGCCATTGCGACGACGTTGCTGTGACCCTGAAAGAGGGCGGCGAGATAGGCCGCGTTGAAGCTGTCGCCAGCCGCTGTTGTGTCAATCACTCTTATGGGTTTGGCGGGATCATCAAGCACCGCGCCGTCAAACCCCAAGGGCCCCACCGCGCCCCGCTTCAGCACACCTTGCGCGATGCCATAGCCTCTGAAGCGTTTCATCACGTCCGCCTCGGAGGTGTCACCGAACAAGGCCTGTTCGTCATCCACCGACGGCATGGCTATGTCGCACATCCGCCAGGCCCGTTCCGTTTCACGGCGGGCAAGGTCCGTGTCATTCCAAAGGTGGGGCCGGTAGTTGCTGTCAAAGGCGACAACGCCGCCGGACGTTTGGAACTCTGTCAGCGCCTCAAACAATCGGTCACGGTTCGCCTGCGCAAGGATCGCGAGGGAAATGCCGGAAAAGAACACATGGCTCAGCCCCGCCAAAAGGTCGGTGATTGCTGGCATGTCCGGATCACCCAGACAGCGTGCCGCGGATGTGCTTCTCCAATAGGTAAAGCTGCGTTCACCCGTGTCATCGGTTTCGATCGCGTAAAGGCCCGCGCCACGTGTCGGGTGCCGGAAGACGCGACTGTGTCCGACCCCGTATCCGTCCATGTGTCGCAGAATGCGACCTGAGAAGGCGTCGTTTCCGATGCCGGTGATGTAATCAACTGCCAACTTCGGGGCCACATGTCTTAGATAGACAGCGGTATTATATGTGTCGCCCGCAACTCCGAGGGTGGCATCCGATCCTTCGCCGGGAACCAGTTCAAGCATCACCTCCCCCAAACAGCCGATGGCGCGTGCCTGCGCGTTCATTCGTTGAGGTCCCCGAAGGTTGAGCTGACTTGATCCCAGGCAAATTTCAGGTGTGACCGAAGGGCAGCTTCGGCCGTGTCTGGGTCGCGCCTGAGAATGGCGTCAAAGATCGCCCTGTGGGCCTCGTAGTTGGTCTGGTTGCGCTCCGGCGAGCGAGGCATCTTGATCCAATGGAGCGACAGCCAGTCTGTATAGGCGCGGTGAATCGCGGGAAGGACGGGATTGCCGGGAATGTCATAAAGGACGCTGTGGTAAGCAATGTCCGTTTCGTAAAAGTCGGTCGAGTTCTGGATCGCAGCCTTGTTGCGTTCCAGCGCTGCTTCGAGCTGTTGGATCTGTTCGCCGGTTGCGACCTGTGCGGCTTCTCGCACAAGAGAGGCTTCCATCCGGATGCGAAGGTCAAAGAGGTTCCGAATGCCGCCTGACTGCCCCAACAGTTGCGTAACAACACTGCCGACCGCCCCGATCGCGGAATCGTATCCAAGATGCGCGACAACGGGCCGGAACCCCGGCCTTGCGGAAATCAGCCCCTTGCTGGCGAGGATCCTGACCGCTTCACGGACGACGGTTCTGCTCACCCCATGATCGCGGACGATCTCGCGTTCGGGTGGTAGGGGGTCGCCTGCATTCAGCCCGCCGCTCTGGATTTGCGCTTCGATGGCCGCGACCAACGCGTCTGCCGCCCGCGGGCGCATTGATTGTGTCTGGGTGTTCACAGTTAGGGCATCTTCCCGAGTGGATGGTGTCGCGTTTTCGTATAACCAAACGTGACAGAGGCGCCAGACTTACTCAATCAAAAGTTAGAACTGGACGCTCAAATTGATTTTTGTCATACCAAACTGCAAAGGTTAAGAGGTGCGTGTTAGCAGATGGCAATCATTGAGAAACTTTCGGTGGCAGTGTTCGACGTGCCCTTGGCTGAGGTGCTGACAGACGCCAAGCACGGGGACCACACGCACTTTGAACTGGTGACCGTCACGATCACAACGTCGGATGGTGTCGAGGGGACAGGTTACACCTACACCGGAGGCAAGGGCGGTCGTGCCATTGCCGCGATGATCACCCATGATCTTGAACCCTTTTTGTTGGGGCGCGGGGCCGAGGATGTCGAAGCCCTTTACGATGCGATGCAGTGGCATGTGCATTATGTCGCTCGTGGCGGGATCGCCTCGTTTGCGATTTCCGCGGTCGATATTGCGTTGTGGGATATCCGTTGCAAGGTTGCCGGTAAGCCGCTTTGGAAAATGGCGGGCGGCGCATCGGATCGGTGCAAGGCCTATTGCGGCGGGATCGACCTCAACTTCTCGCTCGATAAGTTGGTGCGCCAGACCGAGGGCTATCTGGAGGCCGGATACAACGGTGTGAAGATCAAGGTCGGCCAACCCGAGCTTGCCACCGACATCGAACGCGCCCACCGGATCAGGGAGGTTTTGGGCCCAGATCGCGCGTTTATGGTTGATGCCAATTTTTCCATGTCCGTCCCGCAAGCGATTGAAGCCGCACGCGCCTTTGCCGACGTTGATGTGCTTTGGTTCGAAGAGCCGACAATCCCGGACGATTATGTGGGCTTCGGCAAGATCGCGGATGCAA
>JAHDFG010000175.1 GCA_020628265.1 Pseudooctadecabacter sp.
CCCACGCGTTTCTTAAGGGCCTCCCCCTGATAGGAAAACGCAAGCTCCGCGCCTGCGTCCGACAGGGCTTTGGCGATCCCCCATGCGATCGACTTGTCGTTGGCCAGCCCCATGATCAGGCCGCGTTTCCCTTGCATCAAATTGGATGACATCTCATTCCCTTTCACCACCGCACGCCCGTCGGGCCCACCCCTTGCGCATCGGTTTCACAGTTCCGTGTAGACGAGGCCCGCGGATGCATCAAGCCACGCGACCTGCCGCAAGGGCTTGACGATGTGAGCAAAGGGAACACCTATGCGCCAGACCCGACTTGGTACGAGGCGAAGATTGATATGGCAGACCGCAGTGGAAAATTTGCAGGCGATGATCCTTTCGAGATCGTCAGGGCATGGTTGGCCGAGGCCGAGAAAACCGAACCCAACGATCCCAACGCCATCGCATTGTCTACGGTTGATGCGGACGGGCTGCCAAACGCGCGTATGGTCTTGTTGAAAGACATCGAAAGTGACGGGGCAGGTGACGGATCTTTTGTTTTCTACACCAACTACGGAAGCAAAAAGGGGCAGGAGCTTGACGCGTCCGGCAAGGCCGCCTTCGTGATGCACTGGAAGACCCAGCGCCGTCAAATCCGTGTCCGAGGCACGGTTTCGCGGGAGGACGGACCGCAAGCGGACGATTACTACGCGTCACGCAGCCTGAAGAGCAGGCTGGGGGCATGGGCATCCCAGCAATCGCAGCCATTGTCCTCGCGTGCGGCACTCGTGGCAGAGGTCGCAAAAGTGACGGCAAAGCAAGGACCTAATCCAGCGCGGCCTCCTTTTTGGGGCGGATTCCGCATTTCGCCGCTGGAGATCGAGTTCTGGGCGGATGGCGACTTTCGGTTGCATGATAGGTTCCGATGGTCGCGTAAAACGCGAGTTGACCCTTGGTTTGTTGAGCGATTGAACCCTTGAAATTTCACGAAGCGTGAAAATTACCCTTCTTATTTCCTGTATTTAGCGCTAGCACGGGGTGCATTCAGAAGGATGGGACCTGTCGGGTGTAAATTGGGGACACCGGACCAAACAGAAAAAGACGATGGAAACAGATACAGAAGCCTATGCAGTTGGTGGCCACGTGAAGTGGTTCGACCCGACAAAAGGATTCGGGTTTATCCTCGCTGAGGACGGGGGCGCCGACATTTTGCTGCATGCAAATGTTTTGCGCAATTTCGGGCAGAGTTCGGTTGCTGACGGGACCGGCATTGAAGTGATGGTTGTCCGCACGGAGCGTGGACTTCAGGCGATCGAGGTCTTGTCCGTCGAGCAGGGGGCGGCACATGCGCCTTCCGGACTGTCCGATTTCGCCGAGTTCGACGCCGAGAAACTCGCGAATGCGCCGATTCAGCCGGCGCGGGTGAAATGGTTCGACAAGGCCAAAGGTTTTGGTTTTGCGAATGTGTTTGGCGACAGTGCTGACGTCTTTGTGCACATCGAGGTCTTGCGCCTTGCCGGTCTGGCTGATCTTTTGCCGGGCGAAGCCATTGCGCTGCGGGCCGTTGAGGGCAAACGCGGGCTTATGGCGGCTGAGGTTTTGCCATGGGAAAGCGCCGTTTCTCGGTCCTGATACCTTCCACGCTTCTTTCGGTTATTCTGGCTGTGCCGCTTGTGGGGCAGGCCGCGGCACAATGTGCGGTGGATGCTGTTTCGGTGCGGGGTGAATTTGGCTCGGCCCGTTTTGATGTGGCCGTGGCCGATGACAATGCCGAACGGGCGCAGGGCCTGATGTTCGTTGAACAGATGGACCGCATGGAAGGGATGCTGTTTGTCTTCCCTCGGCCCCAGCGCGCTAGTTTCTGGATGCGCAACACGTTGATTCCACTTGATATGATCTTTGTCGGCGAAGACGGGGTGATTGACCATATCCATCCCATGGCGCAGCCACTGGACGAGACACCGATCTTCGGCGGCAACGAGATCAAGTTTGTCCTGGAGGTAAACGGCGGGATGGCCGAGATGCTGGGCATGCGCGTAGGAGATGAGCTGCGACATCCCAGTATTACGGGCGATGTGGCCTGGCCGTGCGAGTGATTTGACGTTGATTGCGTTTTACCCCTTTTCAAGGGGCGCAACTGGCCTTAGACGGGGCCTCGGTTCGGGGCGTGGCGCAGTCTGGTAGCGCACCTGTTTTGGGTACAGGGGGTCGTAGGTTCGAATCCTGCCGCCCCGACCACTTCTCTAAAATCGATATAGTCAGGCAGTCAGAGCGGCTGCCCGCCGGCCTGCACGAGCAAGGCTTGAAGCTCTGCCTCAATACGTGGATCGGGGAACCGGATCTGTTGGGCGCCACCGCCCCGTAGGGGCACGCGGATGTAGCTGTCAGCGGTCACGACGAATCCGGCGCTTGTTGGTGCACCGGTAAAGGCAATGACGAATTTCGGCAGGTCCTCAACATCACCGTCGAACTGAAGGATTAACGCGGCGGCCGATTCGGGATCGGGCAGCGATTCGCAGCGCACTTCATTGGCGTTGGGACGTACGACATTCTGGCCCGGTGCGTCACATACTTCACCAGCGGCCGCGTACAAATCAGCGGGGCGGCTTGAAAACAAGGCCTGTGCAGCGCCTGCCTGTTGCGTCGGTTGGGTCAACTGACCACCAGATGTAGGGGCCTCGGTACAAGCCGCAACAACCGCCAACAGGGCTATCGATATATATCGCATCCGCGCATCCTTGTATTTGTGTCACGCTTACAGTGACACAGCAGCCCGTTGCTGCCCAGCCATACACGAAGGGTCACACGCCCTGTGGATAACTCATGTAATTGGTGAGCTTCGGGACTTAATCGCATGGCAATACAACGGTTTTCCAAGACTGAACTCCGTTAACCAATATGGGACAGACTTGTGAGCAACCCTGAGGGAGAATCAAAGTCGCTGCTGCGGCTCCCAAGATGTGGCGTCGGTCAAGAAGATTAAATCCATATTTGGGGTAAATAATTGATTGACCCACTAGGTGTAGATGCGTCAGTTTGTGCGGGCTGAGTGAGACGACACAACATATAGTGTTGCCGCCAGCACGGGACAGGTTTCACGGTTCAGGATGCCATTGGCGCACTGACAGACCCCTCTGCGGAGGGTTCGGTACCGTTTTGCCCCGTGTTTGGGCCCTCACTCAGCACGATATCGAAGGCCCGAGGCAGGGCCGGAATTTGGGACTAGGGACGGCCGCAACGACGGCTAAAAAGGACAGGGGCATCACACGATGAAAATTGAGCGCAATTTCACGAAATCCGGACAAGACGCTTACGCGGACGTGGCTTTCAAATCCGCAACGTCGGAAATCCGGAACCCGGATGGTACCGTGGTGTTCAAGCTGGACGATTGTGAAATCCCCGACGCATGGAGCCAAGTGGCGTCCGACGTCATCGCGCAGAAATACTTCCGCAAGGCAGGTGTCCCCTCCGAGACCGTGAAGATCGAAGAAAAGGGCGTGCCTGAGTTCCTGTGGCGTTCCGAGCCTGCCGAGGGTGCGACAATCGGCGGTGAAACCTCCGCCAAGCAGGTGTTTGACCGTCTCGCTGGTGCATGGACCTACTGGGGCTGGAAAGGTGGCTATTTCACCACCGAAGAGGACGCCCGTACCTACTTTGACGAAATGCGCTATATGCTGGCCACACAGCGCGCTGCCCCCAACTCCCCGCAGTGGTTCAACACCGGTCTGCACTGGGCTTACGGTATCGACGGCCCTGCACAGGGTCACCACTATGTGGACTACAAGACCGGCAAGCTGACGAAATCCACCTCGTCCTACGAACACCCGCAGCCGCACGCCTGCTTCATCCAGTCCGTCGCTGACGATCTGGTCAATGACGGCGGCATCATGGACCTCTGGGTGCGTGAGGCACGTCTGTTCAAGTACGGCTCCGGCACCGGCACCAACTTCTCCTCCCTGCGTGGTGAGGGCGAGCCTCTGTCCGGCGGCGGCAAGTCCTCCGGCCTGATGGGCTTCCTGAAGATCGGTGACCGCGCTGCGGGCGCCATCAAGTCCGGCGGCACCACGCGCCGTGCGGCCAAGATGGTCATCGTCGATGCCGACCACCCCGATATCGAGGAATTCATCGACTGGAAGGTGCTGGAAGAGCAGAAGGTTGCGTCCATCGTCGCCGGTTCCAAGATGCACGAGAAGATGCTGAACGGCATTTTCGCAGCCATCCGCGAATGGGACGGTAGCATCGAAGATGCGGTTGATCCGGCCAAGAACGCATCGCTGAAAACAGCGATCCGCGAAGCCAAAAAGGTCATGATCCCAGAGACTTACGTCAAGCGCGTGCTGGATTATGCAAAACAGGGTCACACCAGCATCGAATTCCCGACCTATGACACCGATTGGGACTCTGAAGCCTATAACTCCGTGTCCGGCCAGAACTCCAACAACTCCATCCGCGTAACGGACGCCTTCCTGAAGGCTGTCGAAGACGATGCTGACTGGAAGCTCATCAACCGCAAGAACGGTGAAGTCGCCAAGATCGTCAAAGCCCGCGACCTGTGGGAGAAAGTCGGCCACGCCGCTTGGGCCTGTGCTGACCCGGGCATCCAGTACCACGACACCGTCAACGCATGGCACACATGCCCCGAAGATGGCGCGATCCGTGGCTCCAATCCGTGCTCCGAATACATGTTCCTGGACGACACGGCCTGCAACCTCGCCTCCATGAACCTGCTGACCTTCTACAAGGATGGCGAGTTCCAGGTCGAAGACTACATGCACGCCTCTCGTCTCTGGACAGTCACGCTGGAAATCTCCGTGATGATGGCGCAATTCCCGTCCAAGGAAATCGCGCAGCGGTCCTATGACTTCCGCACGCTGGGTCTGGGCTATGCCAACATCGGCGGC
>JAHDFG010000176.1 GCA_020628265.1 Pseudooctadecabacter sp.
CAACCTGATGCGCCGAGCACGGCGACCCTGACTTCGGTCATTTCTTTGTCCTTTCAGTTATGAGCGACTAGATGCGCGGATCACCAACCGCACTGGGCTTCGGGCCTCGGACGGCGGGGCAACGCCATCTTTGATCCACGCCACGATCTGGCGGGCCGCCGAGGCGGCGAAATCGGGGATGTTGCAGCTTACGGTCGTCAGCGGCGGGAAACTGTCCTGCCCGTCCTCGATATCGTCGAAGCCGACGACACGAAGGTCGGACCCTGCCCTGATCTCCAGATCGGGACAGGCCGCAAGAACGCCCAGCGCCACAAGATCGTTGAAACAAATCACGCCGTCGACATCCGCATGTTCCGCGCGCAGGTGCGCAGCCATCGTCTTGCCGAAAGCGCGGGTAGATTGGCCAGTCAGAATAAGAGGCTCTAGCCCGCGTTCTTCCAGTACGGACAGATACCCCTCCATACGGGCACGCGTGACAGGCCGCCCCTCCAGCCCGCCGAGGAAGGCAATGCGTTTGCAGCCCTGCTCCAACAGATGTTCCGTCGCCAGACGACCGCCCGTCAGGTAATCAGGGGCCAGCAAGGGGAACGTCCCCCCTTCCCGTTCGAGGGTCCGGAAGACCTGCAACGTTGGGGTGTTTGCCGCATCCAACACCGCGAGCGTCGAGGCCTCATCTCCATAGGCAGGCGAGATGATGAAGCCGGACACCCCGTGTTCGACCAAGGACGAAATCATCCGGCTTTGCAGCTTGGGGTCTTCATCGGTGTTGGCCAGCACCGTCGCAAAGCCCGCCTGCGCCAGTTCCATCTGAAACAGGGCCGCGAATTCCGTAAAGAAGGGGTTGCGAAGGTCATTGATCACAAGTCCGATCAATCCGGACGTCGAAGACCTTAACGTGGCCGCCGAACGATTGTAGACATAGCCGATGTCCGCCATGGCCTGACGAACCGACTTGCGCGTCTCTTCCTTGACCGTCGACGCGCCTTGCAAGACGAGGCTGACGGTGGATTTTGACACGCCAGCCTTTTTGGCGACGTCCAGAATGGTGGGGCGGCTTTTCATGTGTAGGTCTCCTTTGCCCCCTACCTACACGTTGATGTCCAGAACAAGAATGCCGTCGATCCCGCCAACCGCATTTGCGACCAGCTGCCCGCCAAGGGCTTTGTGCTCTTCGTTGTCAGCGTAGGTCTGCAGCGCATCCCAACTGTCGAAGTCGATGACAAAGCCGTGCATGTAGCCGCGTTCGATCTGCTCGGGGCTCTCAGACCGCCCGCCAGTAAAGTTCGCCGCACCGGGTAGTGTCTCCGCCAGCGCTGAAAGGCCGCCGTAAATCCCTTGGATGGTCTCTTCCGAGACGTCGGGTTTGAATTTCGTCAGGACAATGTGGCGGATCATAGGGGCATTCCTTGGTCTTGTTTGATCATGTCGGCAGCCTTCTCGCCGATCATGATGGAGGGTGCATTGGTGTTCGATGAATTGACAGTTGGCATCACAGAGGCATCGGCGACGCGCAGGCCGTCGATCCCGTTGAACTGAAGACGCGGGTTCAGGACAGCAGCGTCATCCGCCCCCATCCGGCATGTGCCCGCACAATGGTGCGAGGTCTTGGAGTGAACGCAGATAAAGTTGAAATAATCCTCGTCCGTTTTCACATCCGGTCCGGGCAGGCGTTCAGCAAGGATGTATTTGCCCAGCGCGGATTGGGACAGGATGTCTTGTACCAGCTTCAGACCGCGGATCGACATTTCGCGGTCGTAGGGGTCTGACAGGTAGTTGGGATCGATCAGCGGCATGTCCTTGGGGTTGTCCGATTGCAATCGGACGGTGCCCCGCGACCGCGGCCGCAAGTGGCAGGCATTCAGGGTCACGCCACCGTTCGGCATGGCTTCGACCCCTGCCTCGATGCCGGTGCCAAGCCCCAGATGCATCTGAATATCTGGCGATGCCGCATTTTCATCCGCATACCAGAAGCCGCCCGTCTCAAAGAGGCTGGACGCAACCGGACCCTTGCGGGTGAGGAGGTATTGCAGACCGGCAAAGGCACTCAGGTGCAACTTGGCAAAGCGGTCATAGGTATGCGGACCCGTGACCTCGCAAATGGCGTAGAGGTCCAGATGGTCTTGCAGGTTCGCACCGACGTTCGGCTGATCGTAGACCACATCAATTCCGAGGCTTTTCAGGTGATCTGCGGGCCCGATACCGGAAAGCTGCAGCAGACGTGGTGAGCCGATGGCCCCAGAGGAGAGGATCACTTCGCGATCCGCTTTAATGAACGACCCATCGGTCATCTCGACCCCAATGGCCCGACCGTTTTCAACCCTGATCCGTTTGACCTGCGCCTTCATCTGAACGGTCAGGTTCTTGCGCCCCCGTGCCTGACCCAGAAACGCCATGGCAGCAGAAGACCGGCGCGCGTTCCTTTGGGTCAGCTGGTAGTACCCTGCCCCATCCTGCCGCTCGCCGTTCATGTCCGTCGTCTTGGGAATACCCAACTGCCCCGCAGCTTCGATGAAGGCGTCGCAGATCGGCAACGGTGCTGCGGGCATCGACACCCCCAGCGGGCCGCCCTTGCCATGGTATCGGCCGTTGTAGGTGTCATTGTCCTCGGACTTCTTGAAGTACGGCAGCACCTCCTCAAAGCTCCACCCCTCACAGCCCATCTGGCGCCAGCCGTCGTAGTCCTGCGCGGCACCACGGGTGTAGATTTGCGCATTGATCGCGGACCCGCCGCCGATCACCTTGGCTTGGGTATAGGTGAACACCTTGTTCTGCATGGCCCGTTGCGGCGTCGTCGACCAGCCCCAAGACCCGATGCCTTTCGTCATCTTCGCGAAGCCTGCAGGCAGATGAAAGAATGGGTGGCGGTCGCTGCCGCCCGCCTCTAGCAAAAGAACGGTGGCACTTGGGTCTTCTGACAGGCGCGCTGCAATGACCGATCCGGCAGACCCGCCACCGATCACGATGAAATCATATCCACGGGGGGTCATGCTGCAAACTCCGTCTGCGAGATGTGACGTCCGGTGCGCAACGCAAGCGCTGCGATCGTCAGCGCCGGGTTCACGGCGGCTGATGTGGGCAAGACCGACGCATCGACGATGAACAGGTTGCGGTGGTCGTGACTTCGGCATTGAGAATCCACAACACTCCGCGCCGGATCGTCGCCCATGCGCGCCGTGCCGCACTGGTGGGAGGGCGTGCGCCGGTCGAACGGCCGTGACAGGACGACCGGAAAGCCGGCACGCTTCAGAACGCGTTTGAGTGTTGCGACCAATTGCTGGTGCGCCTCCCAATTCGAGCGTTGCCAGTCCAGCTTGATCTGACCGTTTTGCAAGGTAACGCGACTGTCGGGATTGGGCAGGTCCTCGGACATAGCATAAAAGTCAAAACTTCGGGCTGCGATCCAATGGGCCAGCACATGTGGCAAAGGCGTGGTTGCGGCCAGAATGGGCCCCGTGATCTTGCCCAACATCTGCACGTTGCCAAGGGGTGGCCGTTGGTTCGTGGCCGCATAAAAGTCGTTCAACATCAGCGTTTTCTGATAAACACTTCGGTTCTTGCGCAGTGGGTGCAGCGCCAGCACGGCAGAACAATTGTGGTTCATGAAATTCCGTCCCACCTGATCCGACCGGTTCGCCAGCCCCGTTGGGCAGTCATCATTGGCCGACCGCAAAAGCAGCGCTGCCGTCTGAACGGCACCAGCTGACACAACGAACCACGAGGCCGTCAGACGTTCGCCATTGGTCAGAACCGCCACTGTCACCTTGCCTTGCTTGTTGGTCACAAGCCGCTCAACACTACAGCCCGTTCGCAAGCTCACATTCTCATGCTCCAGTGCCGCCGAAAGGCCGCATGTCTCGGCATCCATCTTGCCACCGCAGGTGTTGGGATAGGCATCCCATGTCGTCTGACCCGCAGCGAGCCACCGGTCCAAATCGACGCCCAGCGGAATATGCGACGGACGAAGCCCCGCCCGTTGCAGGCGTTCACGCAGGGCGGCCATGTCGGGTTCGTCTGGCACGGGAGGATGCGGGTAGCTGCCGGAATGAGCGGGCTCTGTCGGGTCATCCGTTGCGCGTCCCCGCACCTGATACATCTCTTCCGCGGACTGGTAGTCCGGCTCCAGCTCGTCATAATCAATGGGCCATCCGGGCGTGCTGCCACCGGCATGCGCCACCTTGTCAAAATCGGCCGCACGATAGCGGATTAACGCCGCGCCGTAGAACTTTGAATTGCCACCAACATTATAGTAATTGCCCGGATTGAACGAGCGGTCGTGACCGTCGAGCCATTCTTCCTCGGGACGGAACACACCGTCGCCAAAAATCAGACCGGCATCCCGATCCGCAGGGGACGCGCGCAGATGCTCGCCCTTCTCAAGGATCAAAATCCTGCGCCCTGTGGGGGCAAGTGCGGCCGCAAGCGTCGCGCCGCCCATGCCGGACCCTATGATGATGACATCGGCATCCATCAGGGCGCGATCCGCATTTCGGTTTCAGGGTCAAAGGCCACGGCCTTTTCCATGTTTACGGCGAACGGGAAATCCGCACCGGGGCGCACATCCGCATCGGACCTCATACGTGCGATAACGTCCTTTCCGCCAAGGGTCATGGTGACAAAGGTGTCGGACCCCGCAGGCTCCGTCACGACAATCCGGTTCGTCATCTGCGCGATGTTCGAGGATTTGCGGTCGGCGGCGTCCTCATCCGTTATGGTCTCGGGCCGGATGCCAAGCATGATGTCGCGCCCGTCCCAAGCCGCCATATTTGGCTGACTAAATGGCAACGATGCCTTGGACCCGTCATGCAGGTCGACAATCGCAACGGGTTTGCCATCTTCCATGGCAACCTTTGCCGGCACGACGTTCA
>JAHDFG010000177.1 GCA_020628265.1 Pseudooctadecabacter sp.
ACCGCGGTCTTCGGTCTTGATCCTGCTCTAGAGCTTAATGAGCCTCAGCCCACGTGTCGCCAATCCCGGCATCCACCACCAGCGGCACGTCGAATTTCACCGCTGGGTTCGCGGCCCCCTCCATGACCTCACGCGCGACACCGATCAGGTCGTCGGCGGCGGCCTTCTCCACCTCGAACACCAGTTCGTCGTGGACCTGAAGCAGCATTTTGGCAGGCAGCCCTGCAATGGCGTCGTCCATGCGGATCATGGCGCGGCGGATGACGTCGGCGGCTGTCCCCTGAATAGGCGCGTTGATCGCCGCGCGTTTGGCGAAGCCTGCGCCGGGGCCTTTGGCGTTGATCTCGGGCGTGTGGATTTTGCGACCAAACAGCGTCTCGACCCGCCCGTGTTCCTTCGCAAAGGCCACCGTGTCGTCCATGTAGGTGCGGATGCCGGGGAAGCGTTCGAAATAGCGGTCGATGAAGCCCTGCGCCTCGGCCCGCGGGATGCGCAGGTTGCGGGCGAGGCCGAAGCCGCTGATCCCGTAGATCACGCCGAAGTTGATGGCCTTGGCCTGACGGCGGACGTCAGACGTCATCTCATCCAGCGGCACGCCGAACATCTCGGACGCGGTGGCGGCGTGGATGTCTTGGCCTTCCGCAAAGGCCTGTTTCAGCGCCGGAATGTCGGCGATATGGGCGAGGATACGGAGTTCGATCTGGGAGTAGTCGAGTGCTACGAGGCATTTGCCTTCTTCGGCCACGAAGGCCTCGCGAATGCGGCGGCCTTCCTCGGTGCGGATCGGGATGTTTTGCAGGTTCGGGTCGGTCGAAGCCAGACGGCCCGTATTGGCCCCCGTGATGGCGTAAGACGTGTGCACGCGACCCGTTTCATCATTGATGTGGGTTTGCAGCGCGTCCGTGTAGGTCGATTTCAGCTTGGAAAGCTGTCGCCAATCCAGCACGCGGGCCGGCAGTTCGTGTTCTGTGGCGAGGTCTTCGAGGATGTCGGCACCGGTGGAATATTTCCCCGTCTTGCCCTTCTTGCCACCCTCTAGCCCCATCTTTTCGAACAGGATTTCGCCCACTTGCGCGGGGGAGCCCACGTTGAATGTCTCACCGGCGAGTTCATGAATTTCCGCCTCAAGCCCTGCCATTTTCTGGGCAAAGGCGTTGGACATGCGCGAGAGCGTATCGCGGTCGACCTTGATGCCGGACATCTCCATGCGGGCCAGCACGGGGACCAACGGGCGTTCGAGGGTCTCGTAAACGGTGGTGACCTGTTTGCGGTGCAATTGCGGTTTGAACTGCTGCCAGAGCCGCAGGGTGACATCGGCGTCCTCAGCGGCGTAGGCCACGGCGTCCTCGACCGGGACGCGGTCAAAGGTCTTGGCGGATTTGCCAGTACCCAGCAGCGATTTGATCTCGATCGGTTGGTGGCCAAGGTAGCGTTCGCTGAGGCCGTCCATGCCGTGGTTATGGAGGCCCGCGTTCATCGCGTAGCTCATCAGCATGGTGTCATCGATGGGGGCGACGTTGATGTTAAGCCGTTTGAAAATCTTGCAGTCGTATTTGGCGTTCTGGAAGATTTTCAGGATGCTGTCGTCTTCGAGCATGGGAGTCAGCAGGTCGAGCGCTCCGTTCAGACCCATCTGCCCCTCGGCCAAGGCATCGTCGCCAAAGAGATCATCCGCCGCGCCGCCCTTGTGGGTCAGCGGGATATAGCAGGCCTGCCCAGCCTCAACACAGAGCGACACGCCCACGAGGTCCGCGCGCATTTCGTTGAGCCCCGTGGTTTCCGTGTCGACGGCGACGTAGCCGCGCTCATAGATGCGGTCGATCCATGTCTGAAGCGCCGCCGCGTCCTTGACCCATTCGTACTTGGTGGCATCGAAGGGCGGCTGCTCGGGGGTGGTCTCGTCCACCTCCTGCGGAGTGTCCTCGATCACTGGCGCGTCCACATCCAGCTTTTCCGCGATGCGTTTGGTGATCGTGCGGAATTCCATCTGCGCGAGGAATTCCAGCAGGACGTCCGGTTCAGGATCGCGGACCTCAAGATCGTCGAGCGTGAAGGGCAGGTCCATGTTGGCGTCCAGCGTCACCAGCTTTTTCGACAGCTCGATCTGTTCGCGTTTTTCGATCAGGGTCTGGCGGCGTTTGGGCTGTTTGATCTCTTCGGCACGGTCCAGCAGGGTTTCCAGATCACCGTATTCGTTGATCAGAAGGGCCGCGGTCTTGATGCCGATGCCCGGCGCACCGGGCACGTTGTCCACGCTGTCACCGGCCAGCGCCTGCACGTCGATCACGCGCTCTGGCCCGAC
Source organism: Pseudooctadecabacter sp. (assembly GCA_020628265.1). Lineage (GTDB taxonomy): Bacteria > Pseudomonadota > Alphaproteobacteria > Rhodobacterales > Rhodobacteraceae > Octadecabacter. The sequence continues at coordinate 2,303 of JAHDFG010000177.1, forward strand.
GCCGAATTTCTCCTCAACGCCCTCGCGGTCGATGACCTTATTGCCCTTCATGGCGTCCATCATCACCACGCCGTCGCCCACCAGTTGCATCAGGTCCTTGTCTGATGAGATGATGGTGCAGCGGCCGCCCGCCTCACGCGCCTGACGGGCCAGCGTTGCGATGATGTCGTCGGCCTCGAACCCTTCGATTTCCTCGCAGGCGATGTTGAAGGCACGGGTCGCGTCGCGGGTCAGCGGGATCTGCGGGCGCAGGTCCTCGGGCATGGCTTCGCGGTTGGCTTTGTATTGATCGTAGAGATCGTTGCGGAAGGTGTGGGAGCCTTTGTCGAAGATCACCGCAACGTGGGTCACGTCGCCGCCTGTGTTCCCTTCGACATACCGCTGCAGCATATTGCAGAAGCCGGAAACCGCGCCCACGGGCAGGCCGTCGGACTTCCGCGTGAGCGGCGGCAGCGCGTGATAGGCGCGAAAGATGAACGCCGATCCGTCGATCAGATGAAGATGACAGCCTTTGCCGAATGCCATAGCGGACCCCCTGAGTGTCGTTCCCCTTGATGTGCCACGATTGCGCGGCAAGGGCCAGACGGTCAGTCCGCCAAATGCCCGTTCCACCAAAGCGACAGGGTCACAGCAAAGGGCGTCGGCGTCCAGACGCCCATGGGCAGTCCGGCCTGCGCCATGACCTCGCCCACCCAGACATTGCAGGTGCGAAACATGTTGAACCGTCCGTCTGCCGGATAGAAGGCGTCCGTATCGGAAAAACCCTCGACGTCGAGCGGAACCGGTTCCAGCGTCATATCCCGGCGTATCGCCGAACGAAGCGCGGCCAGCTGCTCTGGCGAGACGGTGACCCGCCTCAATTTGGGATGGTCCGGCAGCGGGCCGTAAACCTCAATCCGGATCGCACCACTGTCGCCCGCTGCAGCCCGCCAAGTGGTGCCAAGCGAAATATCACCATATGTGCCGGTTTGGGTGTAAAACGCCTTACTCCCCCACCCCAGCGACAGCCATTCTGCCGCGGGGTCGGTCAGAGGCACACCCGCCTCTTCGGCAAAGCCGAAAACGGACCGCGCCTCATCGTCGAGCGGGATCAGAATGTCGTAATGGATGACCCCCTGCGCGAGGATGATTTCCACAGACGACGCTGATTGATCGACGTCAGCGGTCTGGCGCGGGATGACGGCCCCGGTCAAGGCTGCGACGGCATAGAATACAAAGGGAGCAAGAAGGCCCAGTACGACCAGACCAAGCAGGCGAAACAGCCGCCTCAAGATGCTGCGTCGGCCTCGTCCCCATAAACGTATTTCGCATCGCAATAGGGGCATTCGACCCAGCCCTGATCGCGCGGGATTTGCAGCCAGACCCGCGGGTGGCCAAGGCTGCCCTCACCGCCATCACAGGCAATCCGGTACTCCGACACGATCTTGGTTTCAGGTGCGGGGATGGTCATCTGGTTTGCCTCTGGCGTTGCGGCACGCTAGGTGCCTGGTGGAGTTTTCAGTCGGGGCGCATACTAGCGACCCCACGCCCATGAACAAGATGCGAAACGAACCCGTGACAGACAAAGCCATCGAAATTTCCGGTCTGCGAAAGACCTATGCGGCAACAAAACGCGCGCCCGCTAAGGAAGCCCTGCGCGGGGTGGACCTAACGGTGCCGCGCGGGTCGATCTTCGGGCTGCTGGGGCCCAACGGGGCGGGCAAGTCGACGTTGATCAACATCCTCGCCGGACTGGTGACAAAGACGGCCGGACAGGTGCAGATCTGGGGCTTCGATCAGGACAAGAACCCGCGCCAGTCACGCGCCGCCATCGGCATCATGCCCCAAGAACCCAACCTTGACCCGTTCTTTACCCCGCGCGGGTCGCTGGATGTGCAGGCAGGGCTCTACGGGGTGCCCCGCGCCCAGCGCCGCACGGACGAACTGCTGGAACTCACCGGCCTGACCGACAAGGCCAACGCCTACGCACGATCGCTTTCAGGCGGCATGCGCCGCCGGCTTCTGCTGGGCAAGGCCCTCGTCCACAGCCCGCAAATCCTCGTGCTGGATGAACCCACCGCCGGCGTGGACATCGAATTGCGCAACCAGCTGTGGGAAAACGTCCGCCGCCTGAACGACGAAGGCATGACGATCATCCTGACGACCCACTACCTCGAAGAGGCGGAACAGATGTGCGACCAGATCGCCATCATCAACCACGGGGCCGTAATCGCCAACGACACAACCCAGAACCTGCTGGGCCAGCTGGACGCCAAAACACTTGTCATAACGCCCGATACGGCAGCAGAGCTACCTGCCCTGCCCGCCTCGATCACAGGCGCCAAGCGGGACAACGGCACCCTCGCCTTCACTTACAAGACCAGCCAGACCCGCGCCGATGACGTGCTGGACGTGCTGCGCGCCGCAGGCATCGGCATCAAGGACGTGCGCACCGAAGACCCCGATCTCGAAGATGTGTTTCTGGACCTGACCCGCGACTAAAGTACCGGCCGGCCCGCCCCGATCTGGTCCTGTTTTCTTCTGACCCGAAAACTCCGGGGGTCCGGGGGC
>JAHDFG010000178.1:0-2197 GCA_020628265.1 Pseudooctadecabacter sp.
GCGCCCGCTACATGCATCGTCATTGGGTCATCTCCAAAAAGACCCGGCCATTGTGGCGCCCAAACATGGGACCACCTCAGACCGCTCAGTTCCAAAAGGAGACGTTACCGTCGCTGCATAAACACACTTCGAAGCTCTCAGGGCCAGAGGCGCGTGCGTTGGCGTCTGACGCGCATATCTGCCCAATTGATGAGTCGCGCAAGATGGAAAATGAGCGGTGCGTGATTTTCTGGGCACCCACAAATTTTCGAAAATTTGTGACGCCAAAATTCTGGAATTTTGGCCCCCGTCCAAGTAGCCAAAAGCATGACCACCCTTTTGTTTAACAAACCCTTCGGCGTCCTGAGCCAGTTCACCGACGCCAAGTCCCCCACCGAACGGCCAACGCTGTCTGGCTTCGGATTTCCCAAGGGCGTCTATGCCGCTGGACGATTGGACCGCGATAGCGAGGGGCTGTTGGTACTGACCGACAACGGCAAACTTCAAGCGCGTCTGTCCTCGCCCAAGTTCAAGACGCCCAAAACCTATCTGGTACAGGTTGAAGGTGCGCCGGAGGATACAGACCTCGCCCCGTTGCGGCAGGGCCTGACCCTGAAAGACGGCCCCACCCTGCCCGCGAAGGCAAAACTCATCGCGCCGCCCGACCTGTGGCAGCGGGACCCGCCTGTGCGCTTTCGCAAGTCTGTGCCGGATACGTGGATCGAGATCACGATCACCGAGGGCCGCAACCGGCAGGTCCGGCGCATGTGTGCAGCCATCGGTTTCCCGTGTTTGCGACTGGTGCGCTGGTCCGTGGGTGGCTGGAGCCTTGACGGGATCGGACAGGGGAAATGGCGGCAGGCTTGAAATATCAGACAAAAATAGTCAGATAAATGTTATGAGGACCTCGCCCCATGTTCCACCCGCACCTTCGAGCCTGCCAACCCTTATTGCGCGGGACATCGTTGGCCCTGACGGACGGGCGGCGATCTGGCTGGACGAAACGCTGTATATTCTGCGGATCACGCGGTCCGGCAAACTGATCCTGACAAAGTAATGGGCAGCAAAACCCCGTCACCCTGTATCGACGTCTGCAAGTTCAAACGGGACGGCCATTGCATCGGTTGCAGTATGACCAAGACACAGAAGTCCCTGTTCAAGGGGCTCAAGAAGGACAAACAGCGTGCGGCCTTTGTCGAGATGTTGACGGCCCAACAGCAGGTCTTGGGCCGTTATTCCCATTGGAACGTCGCCTACGCGAAAAAGTGCAAAAAGAAGGGGGCCAAGCTGCCCCCTTCCCTTTCAACCTGAATTTGGCCCGCGCCTTAGCGCAAGTGGGACCGCAGGATCCACGCGAATTTCTCATGGACCTGTCCGCGCGCGATGCACAGGTCTTCCGTCAGGGTGTCCCCGTGTTCGGCGGCCAGTTCCCCAGCCGCAGCCAGTGTCGCAGCAAGCGTTTCTTGGGCCGTCTGCAGGGCCTTGATCATGGTCTGGTCATCGGCATGGCCGTCATGTTCGGCCACTTTGGACCGCTTGACCATCGCTGAGAGGACACCTTCGGCGTGACCATCCAGCGCCTTGACCCGTTCGGCCAGATCATCCTGCGCTGCGAAATGGTCTTCGTAGATTTCCTGAAACAGGGCATGGAGCGGGCCAAAGGCCATTCCCGTCACGTTCCAGTGGAAATTCTGCGCCAGCATGGTTGTCACGGTGGTTTCAGCAATCGACTGGTTCAGAGCCTCAACGATTGCAGCTTGGGCCGTCGGGCCCAGATCGGTGGCTGTTTGTGTCATCTGTCTAACTCTTTCTGTGCTGTGGAAGGGGCGCTGGCGGAGGCTTGCCCGACCAAGATAGTCACAGTTTAGAATAATTCTAGACTAAGCTGCGCCCGACAGATCAAAAAGTGCGCTTGGGACGTCTTTTCGGGCGACAACCGCGTCCGCAGCAAAAAGTGGTAGCTATCGGCATCTGCGCGGGCCCGTGCGCGGAACAGGGCGCACAGCCAGTTCTCGTCAAAGCTGCGGTCCGGACAGCCTAGCGCATAGACCACAAAGCGGCGCCCCATGGCCCCTTCCATAAAATCAAGGAACTGCCCGAGGTCATCCAGATGTGCGCGACACAACCGCATCATGCGAATGCGCCCGCGGATTTCATCCAAGAGCGGATCGAACCCGCCAAGGTCCTCAGGCGCGAAGACGGTGGACCAATGTGGTGC
>JAHDFG010000178.1:2297-4817 GCA_020628265.1 Pseudooctadecabacter sp.
GCGGATCGAACCCGCCAAGGTCCTCAGGCGCGAAGACGGTGGACCAATGTGGTGCGTTTTGCATTTATGACTCCCTATTCCCAACTAAATTAGTCGGAAATAGGGGTGTCTTCAATATGGGGCGCAGCTACATCGAGAGCCGTCGGCGAAAAGAGACTGTGGCGCCTCCCCTCAACTCGTGCAGTTCTGCATCGGCAGGGTGGCTATGCCGATGGATTCATCTGGGTTCTCAATCGCCGATCATCGTGCGGCTGCGAAAGGTGACGAGGGAGCGGCATCAATCCTCGCCAAATACAATAATTTCGACCTCGGCAAATCCGCCATTGTCCAGCACGCCCACCCCATTCAGATCGCCGCCGACGATCCCGCGGATCGGGTTATCGGGATCTGACACGCGGTTGCCCATGAACTGTCCGTCCATCGACCCATCCAGCGTCACGCCTTGCGACCCCCAATCAAGATGGCCGTCGTAGCTTGAGGTCCATGTGTTGCCAGAGATGGAGCTGCCACCCGGGCCAATCCGAACAGATCCTTCAACGTCGCGGAAATCTCCCGGACTGCCGACCAAGGCATCAAGATCCGTGACACTGCCCGTCACGGTTCCGGGCCCGTCGTAACTGACGTTAAGGGTTGTCCGTCCGACCATTGTCACGTCGTCGTATTCCGTAAAGCGGATCGTGCTGACGTTGATTGTCGAATATCCGTTAAAGGTCGCTGTTCCTTCGGAGGGGACACGGAAAACCTGCGTCGGCGACATATCCTCCAACCGTTCCAGCATAGGAACCGCGTCCAGCGCCTTGTTTCTGGCCCCTTCCGCCGGACTTTCACTCATACAGCCTGCCAGACCCAGCACCGCCCCCATGACTCCCAACAAACGCATCAAAACACACTCCTTTTTGCGGTTCCCAAGGTCCGTTATATGTGTCGATTGGCGGGAGGCAAGACGCAATTCAAGCGGGAAAAATGAAGCATCATAGCACGCCAAACGAGTTCCAAAACAAAAGCCCCGCCAAAAATGGCGGGGCTTGATTGTTTAGCGTTTCGGCTCAGATCAGGTGATCTTGCCCAACAGGCTGTCCAGCGATGCCTTTGCGTCGCCGTAGAACATGCGCGTGTTCTCTTTGAAGAACAGCGGATTCTCGATGCCGGAGTAACCGGTGCCCTGCCCGCGCTTGGACACGAACACCTGTTTGGCCTTCCAGCATTCCAGCACCGGCATACCGGCGATGGGGCTGTTGGGGTCGTCCTGTGCAGCGGGGTTCACGATGTCGTTGGAGCCGATCACGATGGCGACGTCCGTATCGGGGAAGTCCTCGTTGATCTCGTCCATCTCCAGCACGATGTCGTAAGGCACTTTGGCTTCGGCCAGCAGTACGTTCATGTGGCCTGGCAAGCGACCTGCGACAGGGTGGATCGCGAAGCGGACGTTCTTGCCTTTGGCCCGCAGGCGGCGGGTCAGTTCGGCCACGTTCTGCTGTGCCTGTGCCACGGCCATACCATAGCCCGGGATGATGATGATGCTGTCGGCCTCTTCAAGGGACTGCGCAACACCGTCCACGTCGATGGCAACCTGTTCGCCTTCCACGGCCATCTGCTCACCCGCAGGGCCACCGAAGCCGCCCAAGATGACGCTTATGAAGCTGCGGTTCATGGCCTTACACATGATGTAGGACAGGATCGCACCGGACGAGCCGACCAGCGCACCGACCACAATCAGCAGGTCGTTGCCAAGGCTGAAGCCAATGGCCGCGGCTGCCCAGCCGGAGTAGCTGTTCAGCATGGACACAACGACAGGCATGTCCGCGCCGCCGATGCCCATGATCAGGTGATAGCCGATGAACAGGCCCAGAACCGTCAGGACCAGCAGGCTGAAAGTACCGCCGTTGGACAGGTACATGATCGCAAAGACCACGGAGAGCACAGCGGCCGCGATGTTCAGCAGGTGACCGCCGGGAAGCTTGGTCGCGGCACTGTCGACGCGGCCAGCCAGTTTGCCGTAGGCAATGACGGAGCCCGTGAAGGTCACGGCACCAATCCAGATTCCCAAAACCAGTTCGACCTTCAGAATGCCGATCTCAACGGACGACTTCTTGGCGATCAGCTGACCAAAGGCAGACAGGCCCTCGTAGACGTCCTTGGGGATGTCCGCGACGCCATTCTCGGCCACGGCGTAACCGCCAGAGGCGATCAGGTCGCCCACGTTGAGGATCATCATATGGGCGTTAAAGCCCACAAAGACCGCGACCAGACCCACGAGAGAGTGCATGATAGCGACCAGTTCGGGCATCTGGGTCATCTCGACCTTGGTGGCCAACTGATAGCCCACAGCCGCGCCGCCTGCGATCAGCAGAAGCGACAGCAGCCAGAGGCCCGAACCCGGCCCCATGAGCGTGGCCAGAACCGCAATCGCCATACCGGCGATGCCGTACCACACAGCGCGCTTGGCGCTTTCCTGACCGCTAAGACCGCCCAGCGACAGGATGAAAAGAACAGCCGCAACTGCATATGCGGCGATGGTGA
>JAHDFG010000179.1 GCA_020628265.1 Pseudooctadecabacter sp.
CCCGTGCCCGCGCCGCTGTTGCCAAAGCGTCCGAGGCGTTGCGCGGTAAGTCGGTCTTCTTCTTGCCTGACAGCCAGATGGAAGTCCCCCTCGCGCGGTTTCTTGCGCGGGAATGCGGGATGCAGCCGATTGAGGTTGGCCAACCCTATCTGCACGACGCGATCCACGGTCCCGATCTGGATTTGCTGCCTGCGGGGCCGATGATTTCCGAAGGTCAGGACGTGGACAAGCAGTTGGACCGCGTCCGCGCCGCACGGCCGGACCTGACGGTCTGTGGCCTCGGCCTGGCAAACCCGCTTGAGGCGGAGGGGATGACCACCAAGTGGGCCATCGAGTTGGTCTTCACGCCCGTGCACTTCTACGAACAGGCGGGCGATCTGGCAGGCCTGTTCAGCCGCCCCGTCCGCCGCCGCAACATCCTTGGATTGGAGGCTGCGGAATGAAGTTGAGCGTTTGGACATACGAGGGGCCGCCCCACGTCGGCGCGATGCGCGTCGCTACCGGCATGAAGGGGCTGCACTACGTGCTGCATGCGCCGCAGGGCGATACCTACGCGGACTTGCTGTTCACGATGATCGAACGGCGTAACCATCGCCCGCCTGTCAGCTACACCACCTTTCAGGCCCGCGACCTCGGGGCCGATACCGCGCATTTGTTCAAAGATGCCTGTCAGGATGCAGTCGACCGGTTCAAACCCGATGCGATTATCGTCGGTGCGTCCTGCACGGCCGAACTGATCCAGGATGATCCCGCTGGTTTGGCGGAAACGATGGGCTTCGACATTCCTGTGATCCCGCTGGAACTGCCGAGCTATCAGCGCAAGGAAAACTTTGGCGCGGATGAGACCTTCTTTCAGATTGTCCGCCACCTCGCCCGCCCGATGGACCGGTCCGAACGGATCACCTGCAATCTGATCGGCCCGACCGGCCTTGGGTTTCGCCACCGCGATGACATTGAGGAACTGACGGGCCTGCTGTCCGACATGGGCGTCGGCGTGAACGTGGTCGCCCCGATGAACGCCACGCCTGCGCATATCGCGCGGCTGGGGGCGGCCCATTTCAACGTCTTGATGTACCCTGAAACGGCAGAGAGCGCGGCGCGCTGGATGGAGCGGGAATTGGGTCAGCCATTCACCAAGGTCGTGCCGATTGGTGTTGGCGCGACGAGGGATTTCCTAGCTGAAGTGTCCGAGATCACCGGCCTGCCCGCTTCCGCAGACGACAGCCGGTTGCGTCAGCCATGGTATGCCGCGTCGGTCGACAGTACCTATCTGACGGGCAAGCGCGTGTTCATCTTTGGCGACGGGACCCACGTGAAAGCCGCCGCACGGATTGCCCGCGACGAGATGGGCTTCGAGGTGTGCGGGATGGGCTGTTTTAACCGCGAAATGGCCCGCGACATTCGCAAGACCGCCAAGGAGTTCGGCGTCGAGGCGCTGATCACCGACGACTACCTTGAGGTCGAAGAGGCCATCGAACGACTGCAGCCCGAGATGATCCTTGGCACACAAATGGAACGTCACATTGGCAAGCGTTTGGGCATTCCTTGTGCGGTCATATCTGCCCCCGTGCACGTACAGGACTTCCCTGCACGCTACTCGCCGCAGATGGGGTTCGAAGGCGCCAATGTGATCTTTGACACTTGGGTGCATCCGCTGGTCATGGGGCTGGAAGAACACCTGTTGCATATGTTCCGTGAGGATTTCGAGTTCCACGATGACGCCGGTGCAAGCCACCACGGGCATCAGGCAAAGTTGCGGAGCGTGGATGGGGGCCAGCCCCCGTCTCCTGCGGAGACTCCCCCGGAGTTTTCGGGTCAGAAGAAGTCAGGGGACAATGTCATCTGGCTGGACGATGCAGAACGCGAGTTGAAGAAGATCCCGTTCTTTGTGCGCGGCAAGGCGCGGCGCAACACCGAAAGCTACGCTGCCGAACGGGGCGTGCATGAGATTTCGATCGACACACTTTACGAAGCGAAGGCTCATTTTGCGCGATAGTGTTGATCATATCCCCTATCGCGTCGTGATCGTGACGTTGGATCAGCACACGGCTGGTCCGATTGCCCGTCTTGCGCCCAAGATGGCCGCCGAATTTCCGGGCCTGTCGGTTGAGGTTTATGCCTCGGCTGAGTGGGAGGCCAACCCGTCGGCTTTGGATGCGGCGGTTGAGGCGGTTGGGTCAGCCGATATCGTCGTGGGCAACTTGGTATTCCTTGAGGATCAGTTGAACTCAATCGTACCTGCCATGCGGGCGCGGCGGGAGGCACTGGACGCTTTCGTTGGTGTGATTGCGGACCCCAGTATCGTGAGCCTGACAAAGATGGGCGACTTGGACATGACCAAGCCCGCGTCGGGTCCGATGGCATTGTTGAAGAAGCTGCGCGGGGCCAAGAGCCACGACAGCGCGTCCGGCGCCAAGAAGATGAAGATGCTGCGGCGGTTGCCGAAGATCCTGCGGCTGATCCCTGGTAAGGCGCAAGATCTTCGGGCGTGGTTCCTGTGTATGCAGTACTGGCTGGGCGGTTCTGACGAGAACATCGAACAGATGCTCCGCATGCTGCTGAGCCGCTATGCGTCGCGGCGTGAGTGGGGCGGCATCACGATTGAACCCCCGCGGGAGTATCCCGAGGTTGGGCTTTATCATCCCGACTTGCCCGAGGAAGGGATTGTCACTGATCCGGCGGAATTGCCGACGTTGGACGGGCCGAAGGTCGGCCTGCTGATGTTGCGGTCCTACATTTTGGCGGGCGACACTGCGCATTACGACGCTGTTATTCGCGCGTTTGAGGCAAAGGGCCTTTGCCCTGTTCCGGCTTTTGCTGGTGGTCTTGATGGCCGGCCAGCAATGGACGCGTACTTCAGTGATGTTGATGCCATGGTGTCGTTGACGGGCTTCAGCCTCGTTGGTGGGCCTGCGTATAATGACAATGATGCCGCGATTGAGGCCTTGGCGCGGTTGGATGTGCCCTACATCAACGCGCAGCCTCTGGAGTTTCAGACTTTAGGCCAATGGGCCGAAGGCAAGCAGGGGCTTGGGCCAGTCGAGACCACGATGTTGGTGGCTTTGCCGGAAATCGACGGTGCGATGGCCCCGACTGTCTTTGGTGGGCGTCACGGACCAGAGGGCTGTGCGGGTTGCGCTCATAAGTGCATGCCGACCGCCGAGAAAGCGATGGCGCCCTGTCTTGAGCGGATCGATAGCCTGGCCGAGAAAACGCTGCGTTTGGCCAATCTGCGTCGTGCGAAGAATGCCGACAAGAAGGTGGGCGTCGTTCTGTTTGGTTTCCCGCCGAATGCGGGCGCTGTGGGGACGGCCGCTTATCTGTCCGTGTTCGAAAGCCTGCATAATACCCTGAGCCGGATGAGGGCCGAAGGGTACTCTGTTGAAGTGCCTGAAACTGTCGATGATCTTCGGAAAGCTGTCCTGCAGGGCAATGCCGCGCAATATGGGCAAGAGGCGAATGTCGCGGACCACGTGTCGGCGGATCATATCGTTGCAAACACGCCACCCTTGGCTGCGATAGAATCTGTTTGGGGGCCTGCGCCTGGTAAGGTTCAGTCAGACGGACGGGGCGTTTTTGTTCTTGGCCAGCACTTCGGGAACGTCTTTGTCGGGGTGCAGCCCACCTTTGGATACGAAGGCGACCCGATGCGGTTGCTGTTCGAAGAAGGCTTCGCGCCGACCCATGCGTTTGCACAGTTCTATTTGTGGCTCCGCAATACCTACCAAGCAGACGTCGTGCTGCATTTCGGGATGCACGGCGCGTTGGAGTTCATGCCCGGTAAGCAGGCGGGGCTTGGTGCGCGAGATTGGCCGGATCGGCTGATGGGCGAGATGCCCAATGTTTACCTTTATGCCGCGAACAATCCGTCTGAGGCGACGTTGGCTAAACGGCGTTCTGGCGCTGTAACAGTAACACATCTGACGCCACCGTTGCAGTCGGCTGGGCTCTATAAAGGGCTGGCGGAGTTGAAGGACAGCCTTAGCCGGTGGCGGTCTATGCCTGCGGATGATCCCGCTCGCGGCGAATTGGCCGATCTGATTTCGGCTCAGGCTGAAGCGGTCGATATGGATGGTACCGCACCGGACGATCTGTGGCTGGCCATGCTCGAGACCGAGGACGCGCTGATCCCTGATGGGCTGCACATTGTGGGCAAACCTATGGACGCGGCTGAGGTCGAGCGGATGCTGGACCTGATGCAGTTTGGGACGCCTGCCGCCCGCGATGACGCCCGTGCTAAAATGGTGATGGACGGTGAGATGGAGGGCCTTTTGAAGGGCCTGTCTGCCCGGTTTATTGCGCCGGTCCCCGGTGGCGACATCGTCCGTAGTCCGGACATTCTGCCTACGGGTCGCAACATTCACGCTTTTGATCCGTTCCGTATGCCGACCGCCTTTGCGATGCAGGATGGCACACAGCAGGCTGAATTGTTGTTGGATACACATGACACCTTGCCGCGCACGGTCGCGCTGGTTCTGTGGGGGTCGGACAACATCAAGTCGGACGGCGTGCCGATCGCGCAGGCATTGGCGCTGATCGGGGCGGTGCCTCGGTTCGATTACTATGGGCGTTTGTCAGGTGCGGATCTGATTCCGCTGGAAGAGCTTGGGCGGCCCCGTATCGACGTGATCATGACCCTTTCGGGCATATTTAGAGACTTGTTGCCCCTGCAAACGCGGATGTTGGCGGAGGCTGCTTTCAAGGCGGCGACGGCGGATGAGCCGCTGGATCGAAATTTCATCCGCGCCCATGCGCTGGCCTATGCCAATGAGATGGGGTGCACGATGGAAGAGGC
>JAHDFG010000180.1 GCA_020628265.1 Pseudooctadecabacter sp.
ATCATCGACTTCGAAGGCTCCCGCGTGGCGGATCAGTCGGCCCTGCAAGCCATCGAAGCCGTGGCCGAGAAGTACGAGGCAAACGGCAAATCGATCCAGCTGCGTCACCTGACCCGCGACAGCCACGCGTTGTTGCGCAATGCAGGCCACCTTGTGGTCGATAGTGACGATGATCCTGACTACGAAATCGCCGTGGACTACTCGGTGCGCACCGGCATCATCGGCGGGCACTAAGCCTCAAGGGACGGCGGGTGGGGCGTCGCTGCGACCGCAGCGCGCGTCACCCTCGTCCCTTCACCGGGGCCCTATTCGGGCCGCTTCAGACTGAAGACATCGCGCACGACGGCGTAGTCCAGATACCCCATGCGCGCCAATAACCCGAAACGAGTGACGTCGAACCGCCCGTCGACAAGGCAATCATCCGCAAGGTGAACACCCGTCACCTCCCCGAAGACCACGAAATTCGCAGCCCCTTCGATCTTCAAAATCTGCGTCATCCGGCATTCAAGCGTCGCTGGCGCTGCGGCGACTCGGCTACATTCGATGGTCTCGCAGGCCGCTTTCTCAAGGCCTGCATCGTCGAACTCGTCGACTGACTTCGCCCAAAGCCCGCTGGTGCGGTTCATTGCATCCTTTTGATCAAAGCCCACGATATTTACGGCAAAGACACCCGTTTCCCGAATGTTGGCAACGCTGTCTTTCGTGTCGCCCCGATCGTCCTTGACCGAGGTTGAGGCGAACATCACCTGCGGTGGCTCATAGGCCACGGCGTTGAAGAAGGAATAGGGGGCAAGATTGTCTTGCCCGTCTGCCCCGCGCGTAGAAATCCAGCCAATGGGGCGCGGGGCAACAACAGCATTGAACGGGTTGTGCGGCAGCCCGTGCCCGTCTTTGGGTTGGTAAAACATCTGCGCTCCTGCGTGCGGTGGTGAATGCTGTGTGCCGCGAAACTAAGGTGTTGGCAAATCAATGCAAACTGAGGATGGTCTGCCAAATGGAACTTCTGGACGAAACCAAAGGCGACATGCCTCAGGTAGAGGCGCTCTATGACCTGTGCTTCGCGCCCGGTCGCAAGGCGTTGTCGTCCTATCGTCTGCGCGAAGATGTCCCCCCCGCGCCCGGATTTTGCCGCGTGATCCGCGAAGACGGGGGCGAGATCGGCGGCGCGATCCGCTGTTGGCCGATCCGCGTCGAGGCCCATGATGCCTTGCTCTTGGGTCCTGTTGCTGTCCACCCCACCCGACAGGGCGAGGGTTTGGGCGGGCTGATGATCCGCGACGTGCTGGAACGGGCCGCACCTGCCGGATGGGACCGCGTCCTGCTGGTTGGCGATGCACCCTACTACACCCGCTTTGGCTTTAAGCGTTTGAACGGGGTCGTTATGCCGCCCCCCACCAACCCTGACCGCGTGCTGGGTTTCGGCGCATGGGCCGGTGTGCGTGGCCGCGTACGCAAGCGTCTGGATTGAAACCGGCCGCCTTCGTCCCCACATTCTGCATATGACACTCGATCCCGACACGTTGCGCGTGGTCAATCCCGATCAGCCGCCGGTACCGCTGACGCCAGCCGCAAAAGCACAGATCGCAGCGCTTGCCTTGCGCCAACACAAGGCCACCGGTGTGCTGATGCAAATCGTGTCCTTCCTCGGTGGACAGGTCGAAGACGGGATGAAAATGCTGCCCGAACGCCACCGTGCGCGTCTTGATGGTGCTGCGGCGCGCGCTTTGCGGGCCAGCTACGACGCCGCAGGCCGCACGCAAGGCGGAGTGGGTCGTCTTGTAGCATCCGATCGCGCCCACAAGGCTCTGGCGTCGGTTTCTGGGGCCTTGGGCGGTTTGGGTGGCCTGCCAACTGCCCTCGCCGAACTGCCACTGGCGACCACGGTAATCTTCCGCGCGGTCCAGCAAATCGCCGTGCAATACGGCGAAGACCCCACATCACCCGAAACCCGCGCCCAATGCCTTCAGGTCTTTGGCAAGGGCGGACCGGGTGAGGACGACGACGGTATCGACACCAGCTTTATCGGCGCACGCATCGGCCTTTCAGGGGCCGCGATCAACAAACTGATCACCAAGGTTGCCCCGAAATTTGCGACTGTGCTGGGCCAGAAGCTGGCCAGCCAAACGGTGCCAATTCTAGGGGCCGCCGCAGGTGCGGGCACCAATTTCACTTTTGTCAGCTACTACACCGATATTGCGCATGTACATTTCGGCCTGCGGCAACTGGCCCAAACCTACGGGGCGGAACCTGTGGCAGAAGTTTTTCATGCGGAACTGGCGAAACTCAAGCGCCCGATGCTGCGGGCCTAGATCAGCGGCAGGACGTGGTGGGCTTTCCGGCACCTTCCATGAACCCGGAGCTGTGACGTGTTGTTTTCCGTCAGCGCGCCCGAAACTCCCGTGGATTTGGCGGCCTGCCGGACATTCCGACAACGGCTCATCTCTTACATCTGCCCGCGCAAAAACTCGCTCAGGGCACCGCGGACTGACATGTCGCCGGCATCGCGGGAGGCATCGATCACCGCCTTTACCTCGTCCAGATCAAGGCGTCGCAGCAGATGTTTGACCGGTCCAATCGACGCCGGGCGCATTGAGAGCGTCCGCATTCCAAGGGCCGCGAAGGCGACGGCCTCAACCGGTCGCCCTGCATCCTCGCCACAAAAGCTCAGCGGAGTGTCGAAGGACTGGCAGCGTTTCACGAGGTTCTCAAGGAAAGTCAGGAAGCTAACGTTCAGCGTGTCATAGCGCCGCCGGACCCGTTCATTTTCACGGTCGGCTGCGAAGAAGAACTGTTTCAGATCGTTGCCGCCGATCGAAATAAAGTCGACCTCTTCGAAGAACACATCCGGTGCAAAGGCCAGACTTGGTGTCTCAAGCATGGCTCCGATTTTCACGTCAGACGGCAGCGGGTGGCCCAGAATGCGTTCGCGTTCCAATGCCTTGTCGAACTCCGCCCGCGCGTCTCGGAATTCTTCCAACTGGGCGATGAACGGAAACATGACCGTCAGCGGCCTGCCATTGGCGGCACGTATCAGGGCCTGCAATTGCATCCGCAGAACGCCTGGTTTCTCAAGCCCAACACGAATAGCCCGCCAGCCCATGGCGGGGTTCGGTTCGTCATTGGGCTTCATATAGGTCAGAACCTTGTCGGACCCGATATCGAGCGTGCGGAACGCCACGCGCCGGCCCTTGGCCGCATCCATCACCCGCGCATAAAGCGCCGACAGTTCCGCCCGCTTGGGCATCTGGTTGCGGACCAGAAACTGCAGCTCGGTCCGGAACAGGCCGACCCCTTCGGCACCGGAGTTTTCCAGCGACGGAAGGTCAGCCATCAGGCCTGCGTTCATATGCAAGGACACGACCGACCCGCAGCGTGCCTGCGCAGGCAAGTCGCGGATACTGGCATAGCGGGCCTGTGCCTCGGTCTGCATGGCGACCTTGTCGCGGAAAGCGGACTGGACCTGCTCATCGGGGCGCAGGTGCACGATGCCCTGTTCGCCGTCGACCAGAATACGGTCCCCGTTGAGGGCCTCGGTCGTGATACCTTCGGCGCGGATGACCAACGGAATAGCCCACGCGCGGGCAACAATGGCCGCGTGGGATCCGACCGATCCTTCTTCCAACACGATCCCTTTCAGGGCCTTGCCGTAATCCAGCAATTCCCCCGGACCGATGTTGCGGGCCACAAGGACGGGGTTTTCCGGCATCTCGGCTCCCGTGTCCTTCCCCTGACCCGTCAAAATCCGCAGCAGACGGTTGGACAGATCGTCAAGGTCGTGCAGCCGGTCGCGCAGGTAGCTATCCGCTTGCCCCATTCGGGTCCGCGCGAGGGATTGTTCCTTCTCGACGGCCGCTTCTGCCGACAATCCTTGGGCGATATCCGCCTCCATCCGGCGCATCCACCCGCGTGAGTTGGCAAACATCCGGTAGGCTTCCAAGACCTGCTTTTGATCCGCATTCACCGTTGATGTCTGCGTCAGCATTTCATCCACGGAAATCCGCAACGTATCCACCGCATCGCGCAAACGGGCCAGTTCTGCCTCGGGGTCATCGGCGATGACGTTGGTCACCAACACGCGAGGTTCATGCAAGTAGACGTGGCCGCCTGCCGCGCCCTCCTGCCCCACCGTTCCGCGGAACATAACAGGTTCCTGATGGCGCGCCTTCAGGGCTGCCCCTTCGCCGACAAACGCACCGAGCTCTGTCATTTCCGCGAGAACCATCGCCACGACCTCAAGGGCGTAGATTTCATCAGCGGTAAATTCGCGTGGGTCACGGGACTGAACGACCAGCACGCCCAGCGCTTCCCCCAGCCGTTGCACAGGAATGCCGCAGAAGCTGGAATACCGTTCCTCGCCCGTCTCGGGCATATAGCGGAAGCCGCGCGCACTTGGCGCATCCGCCGTGTTCACCACGCGCTTGGTCTTGGCCACACGGCCCACGAGCCCCTCCCCCAGACGCATGCGCGTCTGGTGCACAGCCTCTTGTTGCAAGCCTTCGGTCGCACACAATTCAAGCGTTTCGGCGTCGCGGAACAGGTAGATCGAACACACTTCGGCATGCATGGACGAGGCAATCAGCCGGACGATCTCGTCCAGCCGCGCCTGCCCTGCCTCACCGCTGGCCATGACGTCACGCAGACGCCCCAGCAGTTTGCGGCTTTCTGTCTCGAACCCTTCTGGCATCTGCTCCCCCGCTGCCTCGAAATCGAGAGTAACCGCCCCGCTACCCCCCCGCAACGACCAATGCGGAACAGTCAGCGGGAACGT
>JAHDFG010000181.1 GCA_020628265.1 Pseudooctadecabacter sp.
GTTTGTGCCGCTTTTCCTATCCGTCTTTGGGCGGGTTTCAGGTGGAACACGAGACGATCGAAGACCGGATCGCCTACCTTTACGCACCAGAACGCCTGAACGAACGCTTCGCCCTTTTTGAAACCGTGGTGTTGCCGGGACTAAAGGCACAAATCGATCAGGACTTTGATATCGTCATCGTTGTTGGTGATCAGATGCCGCCCGAATACCGCGCCCGACTGGATGCGCTGGTTGCGGACTTTCCACAGGCGACTATCGTCGCCCTGCCCCCACGCAGGCATCGGGATACGATGAAGGAAGTCCTGCGTGCTGCACGGGTCGACCACACCGTTGGGTGCATTCAGTTCCGCATCGACGACGACGATGCTGTGGCCATTGACTACGTCGCCCGTCTTCGCCGCGCGGCAGAGGACACTGCGGGGCTCTGCGCCCGCAACAACACCGTCGCCTTCGACTGGACCAGAGGCTACATCGCCGAGTTCAGCGCCGACGGGATTCAACTCACTCGGACCGATCGGCCCACTATCGTGGCAGGCCTCGGCATCCATATTCGGGGCAATTGTCCGCAGACCGCCATGAGTTTTAGTCACATGAAGGTCCCGCGTCACATGCCGACGATCCGGTTTCCAAAGCAGATCATGTATGTGCGTGGCTTCAACGACTACAACGACAGCCGCCAAAAGAAGGTCCCAACGATCCCGCTGGAACGAGCGAGCGCAGAAGATCTGGACGTGCTGCGCGAACGTTTCGCCATTGATGAAGAGGCGGTCAAACGCGCTTTCGCCGCACTTGCCGTTCCCGATAGAGCGTAAACAGGCCCGTCGCGACAACGATGCCCGCCCCCAGCATCGTCAGGGCGTCCGGCCATTCGTCAAACAGCACCAGCCCGAGGATCAGCGCGACCAGAAGCGACGTGTAGCGGAAGGGTGCAACAAACCCGATCTCTCCGGTGCGCATCCCCGCCACGGCCGACGTGTAGCCAGCCATCAGACAAAGGGCTGCCCCCGCCAAGAGGGCCAATTCTGTCGCATTCGGCATCACCCAGACTTCCCCCATCAGGATCGACCCAATGGCGGCAAGGGCCGTGACACCAACCGCGGCAGACAGAGCAACGCGCGATGACGGGATTGTGGGCGACAGCCTGCGTGCAGCGAGGTCGCGTAGCGTCACGGCGACAACTGCCGCGACCCCGTAGACTGAGAAGATGGTGAACCCTTCCATCCCGGGGCGGATAATGATGGCGACCCCGATGAAGCCCACAACAATCGCCGCAATCCGTCGCCAGCCGACGGCCTCCCCAAGAAACACCGCCGCCGCCAGTGTCACTGTCAAAGGCAAGGCCTGCAGGATCGCCGATAGGTTCGCAATCGGCATGGAAAACAGCGCCGTCAGGAAGAAGACAGTGCCAACTGCTTCGGCCAGTGTCCTGAGCAGCGTCAGCCCACGGTCACGGCGCGATGGCCGGTACGACAAATGGCCCCAAAGGGCAGCCAGTGCGAACAGACCAACGGAAATCATGCATCCGCGGATGAATATCTGCTGAAAGAACGGAAGATTGGGTGCGGCCAGTTTCATCAACGCGTCGTTGACCGTGAACGCCGTCATAGACGTCATGATCAGCAGCGCTGCGCGGATGTTATCGGACAGGATCATAAGGCTGGCGTGACATACTCCGGCGAACGCGTCTAGCACCTGTTCGCGATGTATTCAGATTGTCACGTTGAAGGTCTTTTCCATTCAATTGGAAAGGTCCACGAGAGCAGACGTTCAGCGACGTTTCCATTGCCGACGGACGATCCTACCTACGACCACTGAAGAGACAAAAAAGCCCCGCCAAGTGCTTGGCGGGGCTTTCAAATTTTTTGCAGCCAAAGGCGCTTACTCGTCGCGGCTCTCTTCGGTGTCGACGATGATCGTGTCGAACTCGTCGCCACCGATGACGTCGTCAGCCATCATGTCGGGCGCTGCGAGGGCGGCGGCCTGTTCGGCCTCCTCACGACGGGCCTGGATGACCACGTTGTCACGCTCGGACGCGATACGGGTCACGCGCTGTGTCGCACCACCCGTACCAGCGGGGATCAGACGACCGACGATCACGTTCTCTTTCAGGCCGACCAGCTTGTCGCGCTTACCTTGGACAGAAGCCTCGGTCAGCACGCGCGTGGTTTCCTGGAAGGACGCGGCGGAGATGAAGCTGCGGGTTTGCAGCGATGCCTTGGTGATCCCCAGAAGGATCGGCTCACCCTGTGCCGGACGACCGCCGCGGGCAACCGCTTTGGCGTTGGCCTCGTCAAACTCGGCCTTGTCGACGTTTTCACCCTTGAGCAGCGTTGTGTCACCGCTGTCAGAAATCTCCCACTTCTGGAGCATCTGACGCACGATCACCTCGATGTGCTTGTCGTTGATCTTCACACCCTGCAGTCGGTACACGTCCTGCACTTCGTCGATCATGTAATCGGCGAGGGCTTCGACACCCATAATGGCAAGGATGTCATGGGGGGCTGGGTTGCCGTCCATGATGTAGTCACCCTTCTGCACGAAGTCGCCTTCCTGCACCGGGATGTGCTTGCCCTTGGGCACCATGTATTCGACCTTGGTGTCCGGATCTTCGGAGCTTTCGATCGCGATGCGACGCTTGTTCTTGTAGTCCTTCCCGAAGCGCACGTAGCCGTCGATCTCCGCGATAATCGCGTGATCTTTCGGACGACGTGCTTCGAAGAGTTCGGCCACACGCGGCAGACCACCGGTAATGTCCTTCGTCTTCGCACCTTCGCGCGGGATACGGGCAACAACGTCACCAGCTGCGATTTTCTGGCCGTCTTCGACGGACAGGATGGCATCCACGGACATCGGATAGGTGACAGGGTTGCCACCTTCGTTGCGCATGGGTTCGCCGTCGTCGCCAACCACGAGGATCTCGGGCTTGAGTTCGTTGCCCTTGGGCACAGAACGCCAGTCCGTCACGATCTTCTGGGTCATGCCGGTCGCATCGTCGGTGTCTTCGCGCACGGCAATACCGTTCACGAGGTCCACATAACGGATCGTACCTGCGGCTTCCGCGATGATCGGCAGGGTGTAGGGATCCCATTCGAACATCTTGTCGCCACGGGCAATCGCAGCACCATCCTTGACGAACACCTTGGAGCCGTAGCCAACCTTGTGGTTCGCACGCTCTTCGCCGTCCTCACCCATGATCGCAAGGATCATGTTCCGGCCCATGACGATCTGTTCGCCTGCCTCATTCTCAAGAATGTTGGCATTGCGGAACTCGACCTTACCGTCAGCGGAGGCCTCAAGGAAGGACTGCTGGCCACCCTGCGCAACACCACCGATGTGGAACGTCCGCATCGTCAGCTGCGTGCCAGGTTCACCGATGGACTGAGCGGCGATGATGCCGACTGCTTCGCCGATGTTGACGCGCGTACCGCGGGCAAGGTCACGACCGTAGCACATGGCGCAAACGCCATCTTCGGCTTCACAGGTCAGCGGGCTGCGGATGCGCATTTTCTGCACGCCAGCGGCTTCGATGCTGTCGGCGGTGCGTTCGTCGATCAGCTCACCTGCCGAGACGAGAACTTCGTCCGTACCCGGCTTGACGACGTCGTCAGCAGACACACGGCCCAGCACCCGTTCGGACAGAGAGGAGACAACCTCACCATCGTTGACTGCGGCTTCCGCCGTGATTGCACGCTCGGTGCCACAGTCGTTCTCACGAACGATGCAGTCCTGTGCAACGTCCACCAGACGACGCGTCAGGTAACCGGAGTTTGCTGTCTTCAACGCCGTATCCGACAGACCCTTACGAGCGCCGTGGGTGGAGTTGAAGTACTCAAGAACGGTCAGACCTTCCTTAAAGTTCGAGATGATCGGCGTTTCGATGATTTCACCGTTCGGCTTGGCCATCAGGCCACGCATCCCGCCCAGCTGCTTCATCTGCGTGACAGAACCACGCGCACCGGAGTGGGCCATCATGTAGACCGAGTTTGGCTCTGCTTCGGATCCATCCTCGTTCCGCTTGGTGGTCGAGATGGTGGTCATCATCGCTTCGGTCACTTTGTCGTTCGACTTGGACCAGGCATCGACAACTTTGTTGTACTTTTCGCCCTGAGTGATCAGGCCGTCCATGTACTGCTGTTCGAAGTCCTTCACCTGTTCGCGGGTCTCGTTCACGAGGTCCCACTTGGTGTCCGGAATAACCATGTCGTCCTTGCCGAAGGAGATGCCGGCGCGGAAGGCTTCGCGGAAGCCCATGGTCATGATCTGGTCACAGAAGATGACGGATTCTTTCTGGCCACAGTAACGGTAGACCGTGTCGATGACCTGCTGCACTTCCTTCTTACGCAGAAGGCGGTTCACCAGTTCGAACGGTGCCTTGTTGTTCAGCGGCAGAAGCGCGCCAAGACGTACACGGCCCGGCGTGGTTTCGAACCGCTGCATGACTTCCTGACCGGTCTCGTCGATCTGGGGCACACGGGCGTGGATCTTGGCGTGCAGGTGCACTTCGCCAGCGGCCAGCGCATGCTCGACTTCCTCGATGGAGCCGAACGCCATGCCTTCACCCTTCATGCCTTCGCGTTCGATGGTCGTGTAGTAGAGACCAAGGATCATATCCTGCGACGGAACGATGATCGGTGCACCGTTTGCAGGCGACAGAACGTTGTTCGTGGACATCATCAGAACGCGGGCTTCCAGCTGTGCCTCAAGGGACAACGGGACGTGCACAGCCATCTGGTCACCGTCGAAGTCAGCGTTAAACGCAGAACAC
>JAHDFG010000182.1 GCA_020628265.1 Pseudooctadecabacter sp.
GTGCTGTTCCATCTGATCGGCAAAGGCGTGGATGTTGACGACAACCTTCAGGTCCCCGCGAAATTGCAGAGCGTGGTCAATCAAAGGGCGACCGGCGACTTCGACCAAGGGCTTGGGCATCGTATTGGTCAACGGCGCCATTCGGGTGCCAAGTCCGGCGGCGAACATCAGGATGGATGTAGGGTGGGTCATGTCGCGAATGCTTCAAGCACGAGTGGTCGGATATCCGCAAGGCAAGGGGCTTTCAGGTCCTCAAGCAGATGCGCCCAGACCCGAGGAACAAACTGCAGATAGCCCGTCTTTCCGTCTTCCCGAGCCAGCTTTTGAAAAATCCCCAAGATGCGCAGGTTCCTCTGTAGAGCCATCACGTGAAAGGCTTCTCGCCGTTCAATCCGGTTCTGATCCGGCAAGACGATCGCAAGCAGGTCATCAACCATATCATTGATGACGTCCCGCCGTGCGTCCCGCAGGAGGGAGGCGATGTCGTAGGCAGGATGCGTGACGAATGCGTCCTGAAAGTCCAAAAGCCCGATGCGATCCGTGCCTGAAAGGTCCGGTCGCCAAATCAGGTTCTCGGCGTGAAAATCTCTGAGTGACAAGGTGCGCGGTGCAGGATCAATCTGCTGCAAAAGTCCTTTCAACTGGCCTTCGATCTGGTCCTGCAAATCCACGGATTCTGACGTCGCCGCATATTGAAATGCTGGTTCCAGCATCTGCGCGCCTACGTCTGGCGTCATCTTGATCAGTCCCGGAGGCGGGGGGCTTTCCCCGATCCGGCGAAGAGCGTGAGCCGCGGTCCGGTAAATCTCAACCTCATCGTGAGGGGCCTGTCTCAGGTGCTGGGCGACGTCGGTTTTTCCAAGGTCGCTTAGCACCATAAGTCCCAAGGCCTCATCCCAGTCGAGAATGTTCGGCGGACATAGCCCAAGGCTTTTCAGGTGCCCTGCCATATCGACAAAGGGGCCTTGACTGCCACAGGTTTCAATCGGGGCGAGCATCAGGATGACCTGATCCCCGTTTGGCGCTGTAAGTCGCTCATAACTGCGGGCTGATGCATCCCCCGTCATGGGGTCACGTCGCCAGCCCCGCCACGGCGTCATGGCCAGCCAGTCTGACACCATTTGCTCACGCATGTTCGGTGATCCGTGTGATGCGTTCTGCCCAATCCTCACCATAGTTGAAGGCCGCAATATGGGCTTCGCCAGTGACTGACAGGTTCACATGCAAGCTTTCACTCGGGGCAAGATCAGCAATCAGGTCCGGCCATTCGATCAGGCAAATCGACGTCTCGAAAGCATCTATCAGGCCGAGCTCAACGGCTTCTTGCGCATCACCCAATCGATAAAGATCGGCGTGCCAGATTTCGATGCCCGAAGGGTCTTCATACGTCTGAACCAGCGTAAATGTCGGGGATGGTACTTCGGTCCCCTCACCTAGTCGGGCGCGGATAAACGCGCGGGCCAAGGCGGATTTTCCTGCCCCGATCTGGCCCGAAAGCAGGATGCAATCCCCAGGGCGGGCAAGCGCGGACAAGGCACGCCCCAAGGCGTCCGTGTCCGCTGCTTCAGGTAGTGTCAGGGTCGTGGTTGGCTGGGTCATGTGCGCCATCATCCAACTCAGGACGCGCGCCTGCAAGGGCTATCAGCCCGTGCTGTTCATCGATGTCTTCATGTCGAGGGGTTGGACAGGATTAATGCGATCGAGATCTGAGTGCACAGCTTCGAACGTTATTTGATGTGTGCCGTCGGGCAGGGGCGCGTAGTAGCACGTCAGCTCGACATGACTGTCCAACCAGATCGTTCCGTTCCATGCGACATCCGAGGTTCGCCGCCCGATCGTGTCTTGAAGTTTCACCCAGACGGGGGACGGAGCCGACGCTTGTTCCCAAACGTCCAACTCGTCTGAAAAGTCGCGGTTTGCCAAGCTGCCCTCGGGATCGGTGCCCCACAGGCTTCGATATGCGTTGTTCGCCATTATCATGTTGCCAGACGACGAAAAGACCGCGACCGCCGAAGTCAGATTATCAAGAACTGCGGTGCTGATATCGATTTGGGATCTGAACTTTCTAGTAAGCGAAATCTCGTCGCTGATGTCTTCGATCAGGAATGCAATCGCCCCGTCAGGATGCGGTTTACCGGTTACGCGGAATGTCTGGCCGGTCGGCAGCAGCCAGGTTTCGTGATAACTGCCGGCTTCGGCGGCGGATTCGAGTTCTGATATCTGGTCCCGCCATGATGTGTAGTCTTTCGGTTCGGGGATCATCTGACCGTCCCTCAAACGATCCAGAAACGACATCAACGTCGGGCGTCCGACAAGAAAGTCGGGTTGCAAGTGGGTCAGATCAACGAGCGCCGGATTAAAGAGAACAAGCCGACGTTCAACATCAAAAATTGCCAGCCCGACCGACAGCTGGGCAAAAGTTTTCGTCAGGGTTTGTACAAAGTTGCGCTGGGCGTCGCGGGCCTGCACCACTGCTGTCGCATCAATGGCGAAATGGATCGTATCGAGACCCCGCCGCAGGCTTGTAACTTCATACCAGATGGTGCCGCCTTCGTCCGGCAATTCTATCCGAAACATGTCAATAACCGGCGCGGTTCCCGCCGGTCTTGGCGCATCGGTGAAAATGTCTTGGGGTGGCCAAGGCCGGATCGCGTCCGGGTCTAGGGGGAACAGCAGCTCTGTCAGCTCGATGTAGGAGCTATTGGCCCAGACAAGCACACCCTCCGCGTCCCGCTTCCAGATCAGTTGGGGTGAATCCTCACCAATACTGCGTAGCGTTTCCAGCTCATGTTCGATCGCCGTCGCTGTCAGAGGGTCGATCGTTTCGTCGGGGTGGTCTTGGTCCTGGACCAGAGTGATCCGTGCAAGGCCGCTCCAGTATTCCGCATCGATCCAACCTGCCTGATTGTCCTGAGGCTTGATCGTTTTCTTTCCAACTTCAGCAAGGTCCCCAAGTTGGGATCGCAGGTGTGGAAAACGACCGGACAGAAGTTGCAGCAAGGTTTCCCAATCCGAACGCTCCTTGTCACGCTCGCCAATCAGATCACGGGCACGCGGCGTCGCATCGGCAAGTCGTTCGTCGTCAAACAGGAAGGTGACTGTGCCTTCGGCTTCGCGCATCAGCGTACGGGCCACGGATGCCTCGGGGGATGTCAGCCGGAGCCAGAGAGTGATCGCGGCAAGCCCGAATGCTGCACCCAAAAGCGCTGCACCAAGTGCCGACAGTGAACCAAGCAGCATGTCCGTGACCTCCGAGTCGCCGGACAATAAGGTCGTTCAATTTGGTTAATTGGTGGTTAAGGCCTAAGTGATCGGAGTGTTTTGGCCCAACGCACCGCGCGCGGTTTCCGTATCCGCCTCAACCACGTCCCTCGGCCATTCCACGCTGACGATCGCACCGCCCCGCAATCCCGACAGCGCCCGTGCCCCGCCGTTGGAAAACGTCAAAGATGCCCCCGATCTTTCGAGCAAAGTTTTAGCGATAAAGAGGCCGAGTCCCATCCCCTCGTACCCCGGTCGGCTGGATGCCGGAACGTCCGGTCTACGACTGCGGACGAACGGATCGCCGATGCGACCAAGAACCGATTGCGGATAGCCAGGACCGTCATCGCTGATCCGCACGCTGATGATATCTTCGGACCAGCTGATCTCCACCAGAACGGATGTCGTCGCGAAATCCACCGCATTCTGAATGAGGTTGCGAATGCCGTGAATAATCTCGGGTCTTCGAAAAATGTCCGGCTGCCTCTCCCCGCCGGAGTCAGGCGGCAGGGTTTCCAAGGTGACCGTCTTGCCGCGATCCAGATGCGGCTCACTTGCTTCCTGTATCACCGTTTCAACGGGTGCCTGACGGAGCAAGTGGTCCTCTTTTCCGGCGCGGCCCATGGACCTCAGGATATCGCGGCACCGGTCCGCCTGATCGCGGATCAGGGTCGCATCCTCCCGAAGGTCCTCGTCTGTCAGCTCCTCAATCAATTCGCTGCTGACAAGTTTGATGGTCGCCAATGGCGTTCCAAGCTCGTGCGCGGCTGCGGCGACAACCCCGCCAAGGTCTGTCAGTTTCTGTTCACGGGCGAGGGCCATCTGGGTCGCAGCCAGCGCCTCTCCCATGGACACCGTTTCAAGCGTCACTTGCCGCGCATAGAGACCGATAAAAATGACGCCGATCACCAATGCCAACCAGAAACCAAAGACAAATAAATCCGGAAGGATCAGGGGGAAACCGGACCCCGTCAGGATTTGGAAATTGTCGAACGCGAGGATCGTCACGAGGATCAGCGCGATGCCACCTAGAATCAACGTGCTGCGCAGTGGCAGAACAGTTGAGGCGACCGTGACGGGGGCAAGGATCAGCATCGCGAAAGGGTTGTGCAATCCGCCCGTGAGGTAAAGCAGCGCGCCGAGTTGCAACAGATCAAACCCGATAAGCAGATCAGCCTGTCCTTCTGTCAGGCGGCGGTTTTCTGGATACAGAAAATAGGACACGACGTTCACCAGAACGGACATCCCGATCACCAGTGAGATCAGGCCTACCTCCAGCTGGAGCTGGTAAAGATAGACGCCGGCCAAAACCGCTGTGATTTGCCCTGCGACGGCGAACCAACGAAGGGTCACCAACGTGCGCAAGCGGAGCCAATTGCTTCGCTTCTGGTTCTGGAACACGTCCGCTTCTATCTGCGCCATATTGACCTGTATCGCCTTTGTGACTTCTCCCTCCGACATGGTGCGCATATTCAAACGTCAACCGCGACACTTATTTGGAGG
>JAHDFG010000183.1 GCA_020628265.1 Pseudooctadecabacter sp.
CGTTCGAGCCTGAGAACGCAACGCTGATGGCCCTGTCCAAAGGTCTGCGGGACAGGTTCGACCCGCGCGGCATTCTGAATGCGGGGCTAATGACATGATCTCGTCCCTTGCGTTCACCTTTGTGATCCTGCCCTGCATCGGGGCTGTTGCGATTGCCGCTGCTGTCAAAGATTGGCGGCTGGCGGCGGCGGCGCTGTGCGGGGCTTTGGCGCTGATTTTTATCGCGCCCAGCATCGGCGGGGGCCTCTTGCTGTTCGGGTTGCCTGTCTTTGCCGGTGTGGCCCTTGGGGCGCTGGCGCTGCTGATCGGGCTGCCACGGCGGCCTGACATGGACATTTGGGGGCGGATGCTGACGGCGCTGGCCGTCGCGTTCTTTGCCTCGTTTCTGAACCTGTTGCTGATTGGCGCCGGAGGCTGACATGCAAACCACTTTTACCGACGCTCAGCTGAAAGACCGCGGCACGGCGCGGGCCAATGAGATATTGCGGACCTGCGTCCATTGCGGGTTCTGCACGGCAACCTGCCCGACCTACCAAGTGTTGGGCGACGAGTTGGACAGCCCTCGCGGGCGCATCTACCTCATCAAGGACATGCTGGAGAATGAGCGTGTGCCGGATGAGAAGACCGTTCAGCACATTGACCGCTGCCTGTCCTGTCTGGCCTGCATGACCACCTGCCCGAGCGGCGTTCACTACATGCATCTGGTGGACCACGCGCGGGAGTATATCGAAAAGCACTATGACCGTCCGTGGTCCGACCGCGCGTTGCGCTGGGTGCTGGCGCGTATCCTGCCCTATCCGATGCGGTTTCGGGTGGCCTTGTTAGGCGCCAAGATCGGGCGGCCATTCGCGCGGCTGATGCCTGATGCGCGGCTGCGAGCGATGCTGGAAATGGCCCCGAAGACGATCCCTCCAGTCAGCCGCAATGACGATCCTCAAACGTTCCCGGCGCAGCAGAAGAAGATGCGCGTCGCGCTGATGACGGGCTGTGCACAAAGAGCGCTCAATACAGACATCAATGACGCGACAATCCGGCTACTGACGCGGCTGGGGGCCGAGGTTGTCGTGGCGGAGGGCGCGGGCTGTTGCGGGGCGTTGACCCATCACATGGGCAAGACGTCCGAAAGCCATACGACGGCGGCCAAGAACATTCGCGCCTGGACCAAGGAGATGCAGGGCGAGGGGCTGGACGCCATCGTCATCAACACCTCCGGCTGCGGGACGACCGTGAAGGATTACGGGCATATGTTCGCTGAAACGGATCTCGCAGAAGAGGCCAAGGCCGTGGCTGGCATCGCCATGGATGTCTCCGAGGTGCTGATGAAACTGGACCTGCCCGCAGGCGAGGCCAAGGGCATGACCGTCGCCTATCACGCGGCCTGTTCATTGCAGCACGGCCAGCAGATCAAGACCTACCCCAAGGACCTGCTGAAGAAGGCGGGTTTCAAGGTCGCGGAACCGGCGGACAGCCATCTGTGCTGCGGGTCGGCGGGCACCTACAACCTGATGCAGCCAGAGATTTCCAAGCAGTTGAAGGCCCGCAAGGTGCAGACGCTGGAGGCCGTGCAGCCTGATGTGATCGCCGCTGGTAACATCGGCTGCATGATGCAGATCGGTGGCGCGACCGAGTTGCCGATTGTCCACACGGTTGAACTGCTGGATTGGGCCACAGGCGGGCCACAACCCCCTGCGCTGACCGCCCCCGGCAAACGCGCGCCTGAAGTGCCGATCTTGCGCTAACGGCGGCTTGCCACATTTCTGCCGCAGTCAGCGCCTATCGCGGATGCCATGATGTTGCGGCGTTCTATTTTTGCTGCCGTTCTGGCCATGGCTGCGGGTACGGCCTCGGCCCAGACACAGGCGAATGATACGGGCCTCACCAGCCTGCAAACCGGCGATGCCGTACGCGGGTGGGAGGCCGTGGGCCGCATTGATTTCGGGTCTGAGAGTTTCTGCACCGGCACGTTGATCGACACCCAAACCGTGGTGACCGCCGCCCATTGCCTGTTCAATGACGCCCACGAAACCTACCATGCCCCCGTGATCGAGTTTCGCGCAGGCCTGCGCAATGGCCGCCCCGAAGCAACCCGCGGCGTTAGCCGCGTCGCCATTCATCCGGACTATGACCCTGCGCAGTCGGACTTCGCAGAACAGGTGCGCCATGACGTGGCTGTGTTGCGTCTGTCCCAGCCCATCAGAAACCCTGGCATTGTGCCGCTGTCCTTTGCGCCCGGAGCATCCAACGACCCCACGGTCGGCGTCGTGTCCTACGCTCAGGATCGCTCCGAAGCTCCGTCGTTGCAGGAACGTTGCACCGTTCTGGCCGCCGACCATGGCGTGCTGATCACCAGCTGTTCGGTCAATTTCGGGGCCTCCGGCGCGCCGATCTTCCGGTTTGAAGACGGCACGCCCTATCTGGTGTCCGTCGTCTCCGCCATGGCCGAGATTGAGGGGCAGCCGGTGTCCTTGGGGGCCGATCTGGCGCAACCGATTGCCGAGGTTACAGCGATGCTGGACGCGCCTGCGCAAATCGACACAGGCAATACCGGCGCGCGCATGGTGCGCCCGGGTGAGAGGTCCGATACGGGGGCGTTGTTCGTACGCCCCTAAGGCGTGTCGCGACCCCTTGAAACCTGCACAAGCACTCCCCAACTTTAAGACACGGGACGCCTAGATTGGGTCCTGTAACCACCCTGCCGTGCCCCGTTCGGGACGGCTTACATATCGCAAAAATCGCTCAATGGAGGATACCCATGCGAACCTTTGACCTTGCTCCGCTGCACCGTGCCAGCGTTGGATTTGACCAAGTTGCCCAAATGATGGACCGGATGTTGTCCACCGACAACGGCAGCCAGAGCTACCCACCCTACAACATCGAAAAGACCGCTGATGACGGCTGGCGCATTTCCATCGCCGTGGCAGGTTTTTCCGACGAAGACATCACCGTTGAGGTGAAGGAAAACGCCCTGCATGTGGCCGCCAAGAAGGCCGAGGATGACACGGACCGCGTGTACCTGCACCGCGGCATCGCCACCCGCGCCTTCACGCGCCGGTTCCATCTGGCCGACCACGTCCGCGTGACAGGCGCGTCTCATGAAAACGGCATGCTGCACATCGATCTGGTGCGCGAAGTGCCCGAGGCCCTGAAACCCCGCCGGATCGAGATCACGAAAGCTGCGCCGACAGCGCAGGATGTGATCGAAGCCGAAAAGGTGAACTAAAACACTACCTTCGTTTTCCTCCCAAGACGAAGCGGGGCGCCCAACCGGGCGCCCCTTTTTCATGTCGGATCAGAGGGTGATTTCACCGCTCCAGCCGTCCAGATCCGGTTTGCTGTCGGTCAGCGCCCCCTTGGCCATTTCGTAGATGAATTTGACCGGATTGTCGTCCGTCAGGGTCACTTCGGCGACGGACGGGGTGAAGCACAACAGGCGTGCATCCGGATCGTCCTTGCCATCGTCGAGCCATGCGGAGGCGAAGGGCGACCAGACGTCCTCAAGGATGTCCTTGTTGTCCACCGTGCTCAGCACACCACGGATGTCAGCCCAGATGCCTTCGCTGCGGTCGGAGACGACCAGACGCGCGGGTTTGCCGCCATCCTTTGCGCCCTCATACAGGCCGTTGCCTTTGACGGTGATGAACCAGATTTTGCCGTCCTTCACATCGTCCCGCACCTTGGGGGACATGGGGATGAGGTGCCCGTCGTCGAACCCCAGCATGCCCTCGGTTACGTCTTCCATGGCGTCCCAAAAATCGGAACGGATATCGTGGCTTACGTCTTTCATGATCTTTCTCCTATCGCTTGGATGGTCTGGAGAGAGAACGCGACCAAGAGCGATGAGGTTCCGAACTAAGGTGAGGGCATCGACAGCCCGCGGGATGTCGAACCTGCGATCATGCCATGGCACCTTGTGGCAGCCACGTGCATCTTCCGGTTCGGCGGAGCGCCAAGATCCGCCAAATCGACAGCCCGTTCGGGCGGGCCGCCATTGGGCTTGCCCAATGGCGCGTAGAGACAAATCGATGCCCGGCGGCCTGCGGCCTTGATTCCGGGCGGGGTCGCGGACTTAACCAAGTACAGACATATGATCCGTGACGACACCGGTCTTCCACCATCTTTCGATATCCGCGAATGCCGCAATCGCCTGAGCGACAGCTTGTTCCGGTGTATGTCGTCTGGACAGGGTCCACATCTGCTTCAAAAGCGGCTTTCTTGTTCCGAACCAAGAGCCCAGCTCAACACCTGCATACCGGTGCAAGCGGCAGATCGACGGATAGACAAAACTGCGATCGTTGAGGATTTCGTTGACCGATCTGCCGTCAAGCATTCCCTCATCCGCTGACCCGAAATTCAATATGAAGCAGGGGCGATGATACTTTTCCCATTGTAAATCAAACCATTGAAGTGAGCCTGACTGGATACGACCAAAAGGCACTTCAAAAGAAGTCGCCCGTCCCCGCTCAAACCCTTTGGCCAGTGCAAATGGGTAGAACGACCGCTCAACCTCCAACCTCAGGTGCTGGGTAACGGGGCTCAATGCGCCTCGGCCCACGTGTCGCCGATCCCTGCATCGACCACCAGCGGCACGTCGAATTTAACAGCTGGGTTCGCCGCGCCTTCCATGACCTCACGGGCGACGCCGATCAGGTCGTCGGCGGCACCCTTGTCGACCTCAAACACCAATTCGTCGTGGACCTGCAGAAGCATTTTGGCAGGCAGCCCTGCAATCGCGTCGTCCATGCGGATCATGGCGCGGCGGATGA
>JAHDFG010000184.1 GCA_020628265.1 Pseudooctadecabacter sp.
GGGGTGCTGCGATGCACGATATCAACCAGATTGCCGAAGAAATTGTCGCCCGTGAAGGCGGCTATGTGAATGATCCTGACGATCCGGGCGGGGCGACGAACCATGGTGTGACGATCCACACCATGCGCCGGTTGGGCCTTGATCTTGATCGCGATGGAGATGTGGACGCGCAAGATGTCCGCGTCCTGAGCCGCGATCAGGCCATCGCTATCTTTATTGATCATTACTTTGTGCGGCCAAGGATCAAGGATTTGCCTGCGCAGCTGCACCCGACGGTGTTTGACATGTACGTCAACGCGGGCAGCAATGCGGTGCGTATTCTGCAGCGTTTGTTGCGGGATATGCGGATCGAGGTGACGGTGGATGGCATGATTGGCCCTCAGACCATCGCCGCGACCGAGCAGGGTATGGCCGCCGCTCCGGACCATTTCGTGGATGCCTATGGGATCGCGCGGCGAAATTACTATTACAACCTAGCTGACGGCCGTCCGGCCAGCCGCAAATATGCGCGCCGTCGGGATGGCGGTAAAGGCGGGTGGATCGTGCGGGCGGAAGAGTTCATTTCGCCCAAGTATCACCTGACCGATGAACAGCACCGTGCACGGACAGCGCAATGGGGCTGATCGAACGCATCTTCGGGACCATTTTCGGTAATGGTCGCAACGTGATGGTGGAAACGGCGGAGGTATTTCGCGAGAACGCAGAACGCGCGGGTCAGCGGCAAGCGGACATCAAGACCCAAGCCATGCAGCAATTTGCGGCAGAGTTTGCGGTGCCGCGACGGGGCTGGTTTGACCGGTTGATGGACGGGCTGAACCGCCTTCCTCGGCCCTTGCTGGCGTTTGGCACGATCGGATTGTTTGTGGTGGCCATGGTCGATCCGGTGTGGTTCGCAAGCCGGATGCAGGGCATCGCACTGGTGCCCGATCCGCTGTGGTGGTTGATGGGTGCCATTGTCAGCTTCTATTTCGGCGCGCGGCATCAGGCCCACAGTCAGGATTTCCAACGCTCTATCGCGCAAACCATGGCGCGGGTCCCGACTGTGATCGAGAACGCCGCGACCCTTGAAGCTATGCGCGCGGCGTCGCCGCAAAGGCCTCGGGTAGCGACGACGCCGGACGCTGTGGTCAACGCCGCCGCGACCGAACCGTCCGACAATCCCGCACTTGCGGATTGGGCGCGGCAAAAGTCCTGGCACGGCAGCTGACCCAGACGTGACCATTCGTCCGCCCAAATCGGGGCGGTTCGGCTGGCGGTGGGGGCAGGGCGGTTTATACTCCGCCCCATGATTACAGAACTCGGACATTTCGCACTGATTCTTGCGGCCCTCGTTGCGGTCGCACAGATGGTTGTCGCGTTGGTTGGCGCACATAAAGGCTGGCGGGGCTGGATGGCCATGGCCGATCCGGCTGCGACGGTGCAACTGGTGCTGGTCGCGGCGAGTTTTGCGGCGCTGACCTATGCCTTTGTGGTCTCTGACTTTTCCTTGCGGTTGGTGGTGGCCAACAGCCATTCCGACAAACCGATGCTTTACAAAGTCACGGGCGTCTGGGGCAACCACGAAGGGTCCATGCTGCTGTGGCTGCTGATTTTGGTCCTGTTTGGTGCCTGTGCAAGTTGGTTCGGCGGCAATCTGCCCGCCAGTCTGCGGGCGCGGGTCTTGGGCGTGCAGGCCGCTGTGAGCGTGGCCTTTTTCGCATTTATTCTTTTCACGTCGAACCCGTTTGAACGCCTCGAATTCCCGCCCTTTGACGGGCGCGACCTGAACCCGTTGTTGCAAGACCCCGGTTTGGCGTTCCATCCGCCGTTCCTTTATCTGGGCTACGTGGGCCTCTCGATGGCTTATTCCTTTGCCATTGCCGCGCTTCTGGAGGGACGCGTGGACGCGGCATGGGGCCGTTGGGTCCGGCCGTGGACACTTGCCGCGTGGCTGTTCCTGACCGTGGGCATCGCGCTGGGGTCTTGGTGGGCGTACTATGAACTTGGTTGGGGCGGTTTCTGGTTCTGGGATCCTGTTGAGAACGCGTCGTTCATGCCGTGGCTTCTGGCCGCAGCACTTCTGCACTCAGCGATCGTTGTGGAAAAGCGTGAAAGCCTAAAGGCATGGACGATCCTCTTGGCTATCCTTGCCTTCGGGTTCTCGTTGCTCGGCACCTTCATCGTCCGCTCTGGTGTGCTGACCTCCGTTCATGCCTTCGCCAATGATCCGGAACGGGGGGTGTTCATTCTGCTGATCCTCGCGTTCTTCACCGGCGGGGGCTTGGCGCTGTTCGCATGGCGGGCCGCCGCGATGGAGGCCAAGGGGGTCTTCGGCACGGTCAGCCGTGAAACCGCGTTGGTTGCAAACAACGTGCTGCTGGCAGTTTCGGCATTCGTCGTTTTCATCGGTACGATTTGGCCGCTGGTGATCGAGCTGGCCTCGGCTCAATCCCGTTGGGTCTTTGCAGGCGGTGTGTTCGCAAACCCGTTCTACGCCATGGGGCTGTTCGACGGGCCGGAGCAGGTCTCCGTCGGCCCGCCGTTCTTTGATGCGGCCTTCACGCCGTTCTTTGTGGCGTTGTCGCTGATCCTGCCCGTCGGTGCGGTGCTGGCGTGGAAACGCGGGTCGCTGGCGAAAGCGGTCAAACCCATGGTGCCGGTCGCCATTCTAGCGGTTGCTTTGGGCGGCTTGGCCTTTGCCCTGCAGACAGGGCGGTCCGCGCTTGGTCCCATCGGTGTCATCCTTGGCGTTTGGGTTGTGGGCGGTGCGCTGATGGATCTGTGGCTGCGCACCGGGCGTGGGTCTGTGGCCTCCCGTCTGGGCCGCCTGCGCCGTCTGCCACGTGCCGATTGGGGCAAGGCCACGGCACATGCCGGCATGGGGATCACCGTCTTTGCTGTCGCCGCGCTGCTTGCGTGGGAGGCCGAGGATATCCGCGTGGCCCAGACCGGCGACCGCTGGCAGATCGGCATTCATGAGATTGAACTGGCCGGCGTCCGCGACGTCCAAGGGCCCAATTACTTCGGTGAAGGGGCGGACCTGATCGTCTATCGCAATGGTCGCGAGGTCGGGCATGTCTTCCCCGAAAAACGCATCTATCCCGTGGCCCAGATGCCCACGACCGAAGCCGGCATCCGCAACGGCATCCTGCGAGACGTCTATGTCACGCTGGGCGATCCGCAAGAGGGCGGCGGCTGGGCCGTGCGCACCTACATCAAACCCTTTGCCAATTGGATTTGGGGCGGCTCGATCCTGATGGCGATCGGTGGGGTGATTTCCCTGACCGACCGACGCTTGCGGGTGGCGGCAGGGGCGGCCAAACGGCAGCCCAAAGCGGTGCCTGCGGAATGAGGCGGTTGGTCCTGATCCTGTGCCTTTTGGCGTCACCGCTGTTTGCGGTCCAACCTGATGAGGTTCTGGATGACCCCGTTTTGGAAGAGAGGGCCCGTGCCTTGTCCGAGGGGTTTCGCTGCCCCGTGTGCCGTAACGAAAGCATCGACGAAAGCAACGCTGGCATCAGCCGCGACATGCGACTGCTTGTGCGGGAACGTCTGGTGGCGGGCGACACGGATGCGGAAGTCACCCAGTATCTGGTGGACCGCTATGGCGACTACATCCTGCTGAACCCCACAGCCGAGGGGGCCAACATCCTGCTGTGGCTGGCTGCACCGCTTATGTTGGTCCTGGCTGGCGGGGTCGCTGTGGCGTCTGTGCGGTCACGGTCCAGGTCCAAGGATGTGGCTGCCCTTTCGGATGAGGAACAAGCCCGTGTCGAAGAGCTTCTTGGGCGCTGAAATTCCGCTCTGACGCGGCGTTTGGGCTTTTCTAAACCGCACGGTTCAGTAGTGTGCCAGCAAGACAGTCGCAAAGGACGCACCCCATGGAATACGCCGCCATCACCTTTGAAATCGCCAATAATGTCGCCACGCTGACATTGAACCGGCCCGAGCTGAAGAACGCGCTGAACGTTCAAATGCGGGCCGAGATCGTGCATGCCGTCAAGGCAGCAGAACGTGACGCGCGGGTGCTGGTCATGGGCGGTGCAGGCGATGCGTTTTGTTCCGGTCAGGATCTGGGCGACAGCGGCAATGCCACGAACCTCGATCTGGAACGCACCCTGCGGGACGAATATGTGCCGATGCTGCGGGCGATTGCCGAATGCAAAATCCCGACGATCTCGGCTGTGCATGGGGCCGCTGCGGGGGCAGGGGCAAACCTTGCGCTTTGTGCGGATGTGGTTATCGCCGCGGATGAGGCCTATTTCATCCAAGCATTCACCCGCATCGGCCTGATCCCCGATGCAGGCGGCACATACTTTCTGCCCCGCCAGATGGGCGCTGCCAAAGCCATGGGCGCAGCCCTGTTTGGAGATAAGATTACGGGCCGTCAGGCCGCCGATTGGGGCATGATCTTTGAGGCCGTGCCACTGGCCGAGTTTGATCGGCACGTTGCCTCCCGCGCGTTGCATCTGGCCCAAGGGCCAACCGCCGCTTATGCGCGGATTAAACAGGCCCTCCGTGGGTCGTTTGAAAACACCCTCGACCAGCAGCTGGCGGTTGAAGCCAAACTGCAAGGCGAATGTGGCAAAACGCGGGACTTTCAGGAAGGCGTCATGGCCTTCCTCGAAAAGCGACCCGCGGTCTACGAAGGCCGTTAGGCGACTTGATCGGACTGGGCCGGTGCGGCTGTATATGTGGTCGTGATAATATCTGCACCGATGCCGTCCAGCGCATCAAATGTGCCCTGAATATTTGCGACCAGCACGC
>JAHDFG010000185.1:0-2923 GCA_020628265.1 Pseudooctadecabacter sp.
CTGATGGCCCACGTCGGCCCGCCGGATATGCGCCACGCCATCGGCTTCGCGTTGCACTGGCCGGACCGCAAGACACTGCCGGTCGACCGGCTTGATTTGGCCGCCATCGGCCAATTCACCTTCCGCGCCCCTGATCTGGCTCGCTATCCCGCACTTGCCATTGCGCAACGCGTGATGGAGGAGGGCGGCTTGACGGGTGCCGTGTTCAACGCGGCCAAAGAACGTGCCTTGGATGCCTTCATTGCAGGGGACTGCCGTTTTACGGATATGGCCCGCGCGGTGGACCGCGTGGTTGACGTGATGTTGTCCCGAGAGGGGCTGCAAAATGACACGATCACCCTAGATAGCGTGCAGGCGGCGGATGCCATGGCACGCGACCTGACCGCTGAAACGCTCGCAACGACAAAGGGTTGAACCTTGGATTTTATCGCAACGCTGATCCCGTCCTTCGGGAATGTGGCCTTTACCGTCTTCTTCTTCATTGTCGCGCTGTCGGTGATCGTCGCGATCCATGAATATGGCCACTACATTGTCGGGCGGTGGTCGGGCATTCATGCGGATGTGTTCTCCATCGGTTTCGGTAAGGTGATCTGGTCTCGTGCGGACAAGCGGGGCACGGTCTGGCAGATTGCAGCCTTGCCGTTTGGTGGCTTCGTGAAGTTCAAGGGCGACGCCAATGCTGCCTCCATGCCTGTCGCGGATGGCGAGGCAGTTCAATACCCGCGCGACACGATGCTGGGTGCGCCGCTCTGGGCGCGGTCGGCGACGGTTGCCGCAGGTCCGGTGTTCAACTTTATCCTGTCGTTCTTCGTCTTTGCGGGTGTGCTGCTGTTTCAAGGGCAGCCGATTACGCCCCTGACGGTCTCCGATATCCAGCCGTTCCCGCCCCAGATCGAACAGCAGCTTGAACCGGGCGACCGTGTGCTGAGGGTCGAGGGTGTGGCGCTGAATTACCCCGAGGGGTTTTCGGCGGCTGTCGCGGACCTGCCGTCCCAACCGACGGTGACTTACGAGATTGAGCGCAACCGTGAACGCATGGAAGTTCAGGGGCCGCAGCCGCAGCCTGCTGTTGTGCAATCCATCACGCCGCGTTCGGCTGCTGATGATGCGGGGCTGCGTATTGGCGATGTGATCGTGCGCTTGAACGACACGCCCGTCTACAAGTTTGCAGATATGGTCGCTGTGGTGAATGCCTTGGGCGCGCAACCTATTGAGGTTGAATACTGGCGCGACGGTGAAACCATTGTTGAGGTGATCACACCGCGACTGGTGGCAATCCCGCAGGAAGACGGCTCGATGAAAGACGAGCCGAAGTTCGGCATCGGCAATGGCGGCTTGTTCTTTGAACCGGCAACAACGGCTGTCGGCGTGGTCGAGGCCATGGGGCTCGCGGTGCAGCAGGTCTGGTTTATCATTCGCCAATCGCTCAACGGGCTGTGGCAGATGATCGTGGGCAATATCAACACCTGCAACCTCAGCGGACCGGTGGGTATCGCCGAGACGTCGGGCAGTATGGCCAGCCAAGGGACGCTGAGCTTCATCACCTTTATTGCGGTGCTGTCCACTGCTGTGGGGCTGCTCAACCTTTTCCCGATCCCGATTCTGGACGGGGGACACCTTGTGTTTCATGCCTATGAGGCAGTGACCGGCAAGATGCCAAGCGACGGTGCTTTACGCATCTTTATGGCCATCGGCATCGCATTGATCGGTACGTTGATGCTGTTTGCGATCTTCAATGATCTGATCTTCTGCCCGTAACTTTCCTTGCCGTTGCCCAGAAGTTGACACATTTGGTGCCGATGTTGAGGGGGAGAGAGTGCGAGTGAGGATGAGCGAATGCAAACCATTGCAGCGGGATATAAGGGCGTCAGCCTTCTGGTGAACCTGAACTGGGATCGCCTGTTGTACCTTGCCACGATCGGCGTGGCTTTGGGCTTTGGTGCATTTGTCGGGTCACTCTAACCCCAGACACCGATTATTACTTTTTGAAACGCGTCCCCAACCGCTTTGCAGGGGGCGCGTTTCTTGCTTTTGACAACCCCCATTCACCCCGTTAGACCGGATACAACTGGGATGTCGAAACGAGCAACAAAATGAAGAACTTTGTGCGGGCTTTGGTCTGGATTTCTGGACGGATGCAGATCGGGGCGTTGGCCTCCTTTGTGATGTTGGCGGGGATGGCGGCTTTGGCCACACCGGCCGCGGCACAGAATTTCAGCTTTTCCAACGTTTCGGTTGAGGGCAACCAACGCATCGAAACCTCAACAATCCTGACGTATCTAGAGTTCGGGCAGGGTGAGACTGTCACGGCGGGCCAGTTGAATGACGCAGCCCAGCGCATTCGTGCGACAGGTCTTTTCGAAAGCGTGGACGTGGTCCCGCAGGGTCGTACGCTCGTTATCCGCGTCGATGAATTCCCGACAATCAACCGGATCACTTTTGAAGGCAACGCGCGTGTGCGCGACGCAGAACTTGGCGCCGTGATCCGCAGCCAGCCCCGCCGTGTCTACAGCCCGACCCAAGCGGAGGCCGATGTTGCGGCCATTACGCAGGTTTATGCCGATCAGGGGCGGATTAACGCCACCGTAGCCCCGCGCATCATTGAGAGGTCCGATAACCGTGTCGACCTGATCTTTGAGGTGTTCGAAGGTGGTC
Organism: Pseudooctadecabacter sp.; assembly: GCA_020628265.1. Lineage (GTDB taxonomy): Bacteria > Pseudomonadota > Alphaproteobacteria > Rhodobacterales > Rhodobacteraceae > Octadecabacter. Next base: position 2,656 of record JAHDFG010000185.1, read on the forward strand.
TGACAGAAGTCGAGCGCATCAGCTTTGTCGGCAACCGCGCCTTTGGTGAAAGCCGTCTGCGCCGTGTGTTGGAAACCAAGCAGGCGGGTATCCTGCGCGCCATCATCGGACGCGACACGTTCATCGCGGACCGCGTGGCCTTCGACCAGCAGGTTCTGACGGATTTCTACCAGTCCCGTGGCTATGTCGATTTTCAGGTCCAGAACGTGGACGTAAGCCTGACCCGCGAGCGCGATGCCTATTTGATCACGTTCAACGTGCAGGAAGG
>JAHDFG010000185.1:3023-4737 GCA_020628265.1 Pseudooctadecabacter sp.
GGCCGCGTATTGGCTTCCCTGTGTCCGAGAACGGTCGCCTGACGCTGTTCTATTCTTATGATTACACAGACATCAAAGACGTGGCGGCCACGGCATCGACGTTCATTCAGGCGGATGAGGGACCTGTTGGCACCAATGCATTGGGCTACCGCTACAGCTACGACACCCGCCGCACGGGTCTGAACCCCAATGCCGGTGTCTTGTTCCGCTTTGGTCAGGAGTTCGGGGTTGGCGATGCCACATACATCGAAACCACGGCCGAATTAACGGGCCAGACGCTTGTCCTGAACGAAGAGGTGACCTTGCGCGCCACGCTCGAAGGCGGCTTCCTGAGCTACACTGACGGCGACAGCCGGATTACCGATCGTTACTTCCTTGGCAGCAGCACGATGCGCGGCTTTGAGCCGGGCGGGATTGGCCCTCGTGATCCGGCCACGGATGACGCATTGGGTGGCAACATCTTTGCGGTGGCACGGCTTGAGGCTGAGTTCCCGCTGGGTCTGCCGGAAGAATACGGCATCACGGGCGGCGTGTTCCTTGATTATGGCTCCGTTTGGGACACTGGCATTGGCGATCCGTCGATCCTTTATGATGACTTCACGCCACGCACGATTGCCGGTGTGTCGATCTTCTGGGATACGCCCATTGGCCCGCTGCGGTTCAACTGGACCGAGCCTTTGGATGTCCAGCCTGAGGACAACACCAAGCAGTTCGATGTGACGATCTCGACGGAGTTCTGATGCGACGGGCGCTGGCCATTGCGGCTGTGTGTGCGGGCACGTTCGGGGTGACCTGCGGCGCGTTGGCACAGACCCCCGAAGCACCGATTGTTGCCACGTCCATCCTGACGGTTGATATCGACCGGCTGTTCGCCCAGTCCCAATTCGGGGAGCGCATCGCGCTGGAATACGAAGAGGGGCGTGCCGCTCTTGCGACCGAGAACCGCCGCATCGCCGAAGCCCTGCGCGAAGAAGAACTGGCCCTTGCGGCAGCCCGCCCTGACATGGACCCGACCGTTTTTCAGACCGAAGCGGAGGCCTTTGACGAAAAGGCGCAGGCCATCCGGCGGGCGCAGGACGCCAAGGAGAATGCATTAGAGGGGCTGTTGTCAGATGGCCGCGACCAGTTTCTTGAGGTCGTGGGCCCCATTCTGGAACAGGTGGTGATTGACCGCGGGGCGAGCGCGATCCTTGACCGGCGTGCCGTGCTTGTGTCCCGCGACGGGATTGATATCACCGACGAAGCCATCGCGCGGATCAATGCCCAGATCGGGGACGGGACCGCGCCGGACAACTAGACGACGCTTGCCGCACTGCTGCCTTGTTGCTAGGCCAGTTCGGAACACAAGAAGACCAAAGGGGGCGACCCCGCAGACGGAGCCATCATGTCAGACCCTATCACCACTGCCGACATCCAGTTGATCCAGCGGATCATTCCCCATCGCTACCCGTTCCTGTTGGTGGACAAGGTCATCGATATCGACGGCACGTCTTCAGCGACAGGCATCAAGAACGTCACGATGAACGAGCCTCATTTTCAGGGCCATTTCCCGGGCACGCCGATTATGCCGGGCGTCACCATCATCGAGGCCATGGCCCAGACGGCCGCCGTCATGGTCGGCACCACCATGGGGCTGATGGACAAGAACATGTTGATCTACTTCATGGGCATCGACGGCTGCAAATTCCGCCGCAAGGTGATCCCCGGTGACGTG
>JAHDFG010000186.1 GCA_020628265.1 Pseudooctadecabacter sp.
ACAAAGCGCGGTCCCGCGTGACCTAAAGCGTGACCGGCTGGCCGGTTTGCCAGCTTTCCGTCGCTGCATCGGCCATCCGTTGGGCGGCGAGGCCATCGTGGATGGTAGGGATGGCGACGGTTGGATCGGACAGGTGGGCGATGAACGCCTCCATCTCGATCCGGTAGGCGTCGGCGTAGCGTTCAAGGAAGAAGTGCTTTGTCGGGGCGGCTTGGAACCCGCTGGCGGTGGCCAGTTGGGCGGTGTTTTCCAGCACGTTTCCGGCCCGCAACATGCCCTTTTCCCCATGCACTTCAATACGTTGATCGTAGCCGTAGGTCGCGCGTCGGGAGTTGCTGATCTGGCAGATTTTGCCCGACGCGGTGGTGAGGGTCACAGCGGCGGTGTCCACGTCTCCGGCCTCACCAATGGCGGGATCGACGAGGGCGGAGCCTGCGGCGTACACGGTCACCACGTCTTCCCCCAGCAGGAAACGGGCCATGTCGAAGTCGTGGATCATCATGTCGCGGAAGATGCCGCCGGAGCTTTCGATGTAGCTGATCGGGGGCGGGGAGGGGTCGCGGGACAGGATTGTGACGAGTTCTACATTGCCGATGTCGCCTGCAGCGATGCGAGATTGGACGTGGGCGAAGTTGGGGTCAAAGCGACGGTTGAAGGCGGTGAAGAAGGGAACGCCTGCGGCCTCCACATCCTTGATCAGTGTGCGGATGTTGTCCGCGGACATGTCCACCGGCTTTTCGCAGAAGATGGCTTTGCCGTTCGCGGCGGCGGTTTTGATTATGTCAAAATGAGTGTCAGTGGGTGTGCCGACGACGACCGCGTCGATGTCATCTGATGTCAGTATGGCCTCGGTGCTGCGCGTCTCGGCCCCGCAGGTTTTGGCGAGGGTTTCGGCTGCGTCTGGAAAGAAATCCGAGACGGCGACGATCTGTGCCGTGTCCATGCCGCGTAGGGTCCGGGCGTGGACCTGTCCGATGCGGCCGCAGCCCAAAATGCCGATGCGGATCATGACGTTTCTCCCTTGAAGGCTTGCAAGACGGACCGCGTGGCGGCGACCAGCGGATCGTGAGTGTCTTTGAGTATGGTGTTCCGATCAAAGCGGTCGGGATCGCTGTTGACCGCCGTGCGCAGGGCCGCGCCGAAAGCCATGCGTAACTCGGTGCCGATGTTGAATTTGCAGATGTTCGAGGTGCGCGCAAGGGACGTGCGCTGTGCCATGGGCACGCCGGAGCCGCCGTGTATGACGAGCGGGGTGGTTGTCACGGCCTCGATCGCGCGGATGCGGGGCTCGTCCAGACCACCGTCCTTGTCCTGTTGCAAATGCACGTTGCCCACAGAGATGGCCATGGCGTCGACACCGGTCGCAGCGGCAAAAGTGGCGGCCTCATTGGGGTCAGTTCCGGCGGAGGCCTCGCCATCAGCGTAGCCCACGAAGCCGATTTCGCCTTCGCAGGAGATGCCGGCGCTATGGGCGAGTTCGGCGATGCGGGCGGTCTCATCAATGTTTTGCTGCAGCGGTTTGCGAGAGCCGTCGTACATTAGCGACGTGAAGCCCGCGTCGAGGGCTTCTTGGCATTCGTCGAATGTGTAGCCGTGGTCGAGGTGAGCGACGACGGGGACAGAGGCACCTTCGGCAAGGTGGCGGAACATTTTGCCCAAGACCGGAAGGGGCGTGTGTTCACGGCAACCGGGACCGGCTTGCAGGATAACGGGCGTCTCTTCCGCCTCAGCCGCGGCGACATAGGCGCGCATATCTTCCCAGCCAAGCGTGACGAGACCGGCTATGGCATGGCCGTTTTTGAGGGCGGGTTGCAGGACGTCTGCGAGTGTGACGAGGGGCATGATGTTTCTCAGATTGCGGTCAGAGGCTGTCCAGCCTGTCGGGCACGGGCAGCAGGATTGGCTTCTTTGGATCGGAGACGCCGCCCTTTAGGATTGAGCGGCCCTCCGGGGGGAGTTGTATTGGCCAAGATGAAGCAGGGGCGCGTTAACCTTGACTTGGGGTTATTTGAACTTCGCGACCATGTCCTTGATGCCGGGGATCGTTTCGACCTGATAGGCGTGAGTGGGCTGGAAGAACTGCACGAGGCTGCGTTGGCTGAGGCCGCCGAGGATTGTGAAGTAGTACATCTCGTACCCCGGCATCACGACGCAAGGGTGGTAGCCGGAGCCGAGCAGGATCGTTGAGCCGTCCATCAGCTGAAACGCGTCACCCGGTTTGCCTTCTTCGTGCTGGATGATCTGCACCGCGGACCCGTGGTTGGGGCGGAAGCGGAAGTTGTAGGTCTCATCATGGCGGGTTTCGATGATGGTGCCGTTTTCGTCACGACGGTCCGTGTCGTGCTTGTGCGGCGGGAAGCCGGACCAGCCGCCTGCGCCGACGGTGAAGAGTTCGGACACCAGCAGGCGGCCCACTTTGTCGTGCTGTTTCTGACCCAGAATGTGTTTGATGGACCGGTGGGTTTTCGTGTCGTCGGACCCGTACTGGACGTAGTCGTGTTCACGGACGTCAAAGGGATCAAGCACCTTGTCGTACTTCGCACCTGCGATGAAAGTCTCGGTCGCGTCGCTTTCGCAGATGATCGTCGCCTTGGCCCCGCTGGGAATGTAGACGCCTTGGGGCTCGCCATCCCAGACATCCACGCCGCGTCCGCCCAAGGCGGTGAAGGTCATGCCCTCAACCTCGACCGTGACGGTGCCGGTGGCGGGGACGATGCAGGTTTCATAGCCGGGAACCTGATAGTCAAACGCCTGTCCCTTCGTCAGTTTGACGATGTTGAAATAGTTCAGGGGGACCGTCGGGTCGTCCGCGTCGACGATGGCTTTGTTCTGGTTGTCATGGGGGGCAATATGCATGGAGTCCTCTCACATGGTCGGGCCGGCGGTGGGGCCGGGGTGTTCGTTCAGGAAAGCATCGAGCGTTGCGGTGTCGGGCATGGCAGGCGCGCAGCCGGGTTTTGCGACGACGATGGACGCGCAGGCGGAGCCGCGCAGGATCGCTGTTTTCATGTCACGCCCTTGTGCGAGGGATGCCATGAAGCCCGCCATAAAGCTGTCGCCCGCACCGGTGGGTTTGACGGCCTTGGCGGGGTAGATGCCGGTGGGGATTTCGTCATCTCCGGCAAAGGTGATCGCCCCGTGCTGGCCCATTTTGTAGACGACGATTTCGGCGCTGGTTTGGGCCAGTTCGCGGGCCTTGGCGCGCCCCTTTTTGATGCCGCCGGCCATGAAGCCGAACTCTTCGTCATTGCCGACGATGACATCCGATTGGGCGCCTGCGCGACTGAGGACGTCTGCTGCGACCTGAGGTGAGGGCCAGCTGTAGGGGCGGTAGTCCACGTCGAAGATGATGGGCAGGCCTGCGGCTTTGGCCAGTTCGAACGCGCGGAAAGTGGCGGTTCGGCTGGGGTCGGCGGCAAAGACCGTGCCTGCTGTGATCAGGGCGGTGTACTGGTTGTAGTCGATGGCTTCGACATCTTGCAGCGACATCTGAAAGTCCGCGGCGTTGTTGCGGTAGATCACCGATTGGTGGTCGTCCAGGCGGGTTTCGTAGACGGCCAGAGACGTGCGTTCTTCGCCCTGAATGGTGCGCACATGGGCGCGGCCGACGCCGTAAGCGTCGAGCTGGTTCAGACAGTAACGGCCCACGGCATCGTCGCTGACGCAGGTCACCAGATCCGCTGAAAGGCCCAGTTTCACCAGACCGGCGGCAATGTTGGCCGATGATCCGCCCATGGCGACGAACATGTCCGTGGCGTGTTCCGTCTGGGCGCGGTCAATGGGGCTGAGGTCCATTCCGACGCGGCCAATGACAAGAAACTTGCCGCCTTTGATGCCGTCGAGCGCCGTCATGTCCGGCCTTCCGTGTTGCCCGCCTTGGCTGCGTCCAAAACCTCAGGATAGGGGTAGTTCAGGCCCAACAGCTGGCGCATATCGGCGCTTGCCTCGTCTATGAAGGATTGGGGCAGAGCGGCGGGCATGTCTTCCATGGGTTTGACGAATTTGGGCAGGTATTGGATCAGGACAGCGTTGCGGTCGTGATCGGCCCTGTTGGGCATCGCACAGTGCCACGTGACACCGTAGAACAAGGCGACGTCGCCCGGCTCACCCAGCATCTGTTCGCAGTTGTCGAAAAAATTGTCCTCGGGTGTGGGATACCGCAGTTCCTTTTGGCTGCCGGGAACATAGCCCGTGGCGCCACTTTCGACCGTAAACGGATCAAGCAAGACCGACACTTGGGCATTCATCGGGAAAGACCCATTGAGGCCGATGGGGTGGGTTTCCGGTTTGTGGAAATCCCAATAGGGGTAGTCGACATGGGGTTCCTGGCCGGGGCCGCCGGGCAGGATGCGGTTGGCGGCGATGGAGCCCATGATGAATTCGCTGCCCAGAAACTTGCGCAAAATATCCATCAAGACGGGGTGTGCGGCCATGTCCGAGAACACTTCGCCCTTGGCCAGAAGGTTCCAGACGCGTCGTTGCAGGCTGATCTGCCCCTCCGCCTCTGCCACGCCTTGGAAATGGGTGGCTTTGTTGGCGTCGTTTTCCGAGTGCTCCATGATGATGGCGCGGGCCTCGGCGATCTGGTCTGGGGTGAACAGGCCGGTGATACGGACTGCGCCCGCCCCGTTGAGGAGTTCGTTGACGATGGTGTCGGGATTGGCCGTGGTCGCGGTAAAGGTCTTCATCACAGGCCCTTCCGCTGTTTCGGGCG
>JAHDFG010000187.1:0-1719 GCA_020628265.1 Pseudooctadecabacter sp.
GCCCCGAAGGCCGTCCGCCCCAGATGCAGTTTGACGTTCACGGCCCTGATCTTGGGCCGCATCACGGCCGCCACGCACAAAAGACCTGCCAAGGCAAAGGCAAAGCGCCCATGGGTGATTTGCAAGGGGTGCAGCGGATCACCCAGCGTGTCCGTCCCCAACGCCTTGGCCGCCAATGTGGTCCCCGCAATGAACAAAGTCGCCACAACCATCAGCGCCACCGCAAGGGCAGGGTTCTGGGGGCGTGTCGCTGGATCGGGCGTTGTGTTGGGCATGCCTCAGGCCATTTCACGGCCTTTGAGCCGGATCAAGGGTCGCAGAGCCTGATTGGGCCTTCCCAAACCGCGCATTTGCCCCTATGCATCCCCCATGATGACCCAGACGCCGACCTTTTCCGTCCGACGCCGACGCTGAACGCACCCCGTTCTGCGCCGCGCTTTGCGCTGTCTCATCCCTCCAACCCTCATAAATCGTTGACTTATGGCCCATGCTCGCGCACGAGTCGGCCTTCATTTGCAAAGGGTGATCCCAATGATCTCGACTGTTCTGCCCACCTACAACCGCGCACCGATGGAATTTGTATCCGGTGACGGCTCTTGGCTGCAGGAGAAAGACGGGCGACGTTTTCTGGATTTGGGCGCAGGCATTGCCGTGAACGTGCTGGGTCACGCGCATCCCGCTTTGGTCGATGCCCTGACCGCGCAGGCCAACAGCCTCTGGCATGTCTCGAACCTCTATCACATCGGGTCCCAGCAAAAGCTGGCAGACTTGCTGGCCGAACACACCTTCGCGGATACGACGTTCTTTACCAATTCGGGGACCGAAAGCTGCGAGTTGGCCGTGAAGATGGCGCGCAAATACTGGCACGACAAAGGTCAGCCCGAGCGGACGGATATCATCACCTTTGAGGGCTCCTTCCACGGCCGCTCCGCCGCCGGTATCGCCGCCGCAGGGTCCGAAAAGATGACCCACGGCATGGGGCCGCTCCTGCCTGGCTTTGTGCATCTGCCTTTTGGCGATCACGACGCCCTGACGGAGGCCGCGAAATCGCCAACCGTCGGTGCCATTCTGGTGGAACCCGTACAGGGGGAAGGCGGCATCCGCCCGCTGCCCGACGCCTGCCTTAAGGGCCTGCGCGATCTGTGTGACGAACACGGGCTGCTGATGATCCTCGATGAGGTGCAGTGCGGCGTCGGCCGGACAGGCAAACTCTTTGCCCACGAATGGGCGGGGGTCAGCCCTGACATCATGATGGTCGCCAAGGGCATCGGCGGGGGCTTCCCGCTAGGTGCTGTGCTGGCCACCGAAGAGGCCGCATCAGGCATGACCGCCGGCACCCACGGGTCCACCTATGGCGGCAACCCGCTGGCCTGCGCCGTCGGGTGTGCCGTGATGGAAATCGTCGCCGACCCTGCCTTCATCGAAGACGTAAACCGCAAGGCAGGTCTTTTGCGTCAGAAACTCGAAGGGCTTGTCGCGGATAACCCAGAGGTGTTCGAGGGCGTTCGCGGCCAAGGCCTGATGCTGGGCCTGAAGTGCAAGGCCGCCAACACCGATGTCGTAGCCGCAGGCTACGGGCAAGAGGTTTTGTGCGTGCCCGCCGCCGACAACGTCGTCCGGCTGCTGCCGGCGCTTAACATCACCGATGAAGACATCGCCGAAGCCGCCACGCGGCTGGACAAAGCGGCCAAACAGGTGGCGGGCGATGGCTGACTATAC
>JAHDFG010000187.1:1819-4690 GCA_020628265.1 Pseudooctadecabacter sp.
CGCCACGCGGCTGGACAAAGCGGCCAAACAGGTGGCGGGCGATGGCTGACTATACCTTCCGCAAACTCACCCGTGACGACAAGCCGTTGTTCACAGGCTGGCTCTCCAACCCCCACATTGACGGTTGGTGGGGGGCTGGTGATGTGGAATGGCGTCTCGTTGCGAAAGACATGGAAAAGGACATCGTACAGATGCACATCGCCATGATCGACGACACGCCTTTTGCCTATATCCAAGACTACAACGCCCATGCATTCGAAGCGCCTCAATACGCCGACCAGCATCCCGACGCCCGCGCCATTGACACCTTTCTGGGCGACCCCGCCTATCTGGGGAAAGGCCACGGGTCCGGCTACATCGCCGCGCGTGTGTCTGAACTCCGACGAACCTTTCCCGTCGTCCTCACCGACCCCGACCCGAAAAACACCCGCGCCATCGCGGCCTACACGCGCGCAGGTTTTGACCCCCTCGACATCCGCCCCTGCGAAGACGGCGACCCCGTCCTTGTGATGCGCTGTTCCTGACTTCATCTTGGCAAATACAACTCCCGCCGGAGGCACCAAAATTCCGGAATTTTGGTCGCCCCCCGCCCAAAGCAAGTAAACGATATGACCCATTTCCTCGACATCCATAAAACACCCGCCGCCGACCTGCGGGGCATCATCGACAACGCCGCCGACATGAAGGCAAAACGCGCAGGCCTGCCCAAAGGCACGCCGGACGAAGACCAGCCGCTGGCCAACCACATGGTCGCGCTGATCTTTGAAAAGCCCTCCACCCGGACGCGCATTTCCTTTGACGTGGGCGTGCGCCAGATGGGCGGGCAGACGATGGTTCTGTCCGGCAAAGACATGCAGCTGGGCCATGGTGAGACCATCGCCGACACCGCGCGTGTCCTGTCCCGCTACGTCGACCTCATCATGATCCGCACGTTCGAAGAACAGACCCTGTTGGAGATGGCCGAATATGCCTCCGTGCCCGTGATCAACGGCCTGACGGACCGCACCCACCCCTGCCAGATCATGGCCGATGTGCTGACGTTCGAGGAACACAACGGCCCCATCAAAGGCAAAAAGGTCGTCTGGTCCGGCGACGGCAACAACGTCTTCGCCTCCTTCGCCCATGCGGCCAAGCAGTTCGAATTTGATCTGACGTTCACCGGCCCCGAAACCCTGCAGCCCGAAGCAGCCCTCGATGGTCTCTACACCACCGAACGCGACCCGATGAAGGCGGTTGAGGGTGCCGATCTTGTGGTCACGGACACATGGGTCTCCATGCATGACCCCCAATCCGCCCGTGAACGCCGCCACAACCAGCTGCGGGGCTATCAGGTGAATAAACCCCTGATGGACAACGCCAAACCGGACGCCCTGTTCATGCACTGCCTGCCCGCGCACCGCGACGACGAAGCCACGTCCGAGGTCATGGACGGACCGAACTCGGTCATCTGGGACGAGGCTGAAAACCGGCTCCATGCGCAGAAAGCGATCATGCGGTATTGCCTGGGTAAATGACGTTTACGCGGCAGGCGCTTTACGCATGGCTGGATGCCCATCAGGTTCCCTTCAGGGACTCCGTTGGGGTCCTGATCAGAAAGCGCGGGACAACGCCGTCGGCGTGGCGCGAAGGGGCACATGACCTTTTCCTGCCCATGGATCCGGTTCTGCTGCCTGATCTGGCGGAACTTCCCAGTACGACCGTGGATGAAAGAACGCCGCGTTTGTCGCCGCCCCGTCAAATCAGCGCCTATATGCGGGCAACAGATGATCCCGTGCGCAACGTTGCCGTGATAGAAGCGGCGTTGGTGTCGGTTTTCGGGCCGCCCAACCGCAGCACAGTCACGAATGCCATCAGTCGCGAATGGTCCGATCCGGTCGAGCCGACCTGCAACATCCGGCTGCTGGGGTTTTTGCGGAACGATCCTTTGAACCGAATGCCCAACAGCCGTCATGAGGCGATTTCAGGCAGTGCGACGGAGGCCAGCGTGACGATCACGCCGGACTGGTGGCCCCCATTGAACGACAAGGACGCGGCCCTTTTGACGGGAGGCGTTCCCGTGCTTGATCCGGCTGACGACGCGCGGTGTGAGGCTCCGTCAGTGGGCTACGCCGGATACGGGCCATCTCGTCCGCTGCCGGAGGATTGCGACTGTCCGGCGGGGTTCTGGCGCTCCGCAGAAGGCGACCGTTTCCTGTTGGTCTCCCGACAGCGCCGTTTCGTGATGTTCGACAGGGACGACATCCAAAGCATCCGCCACGACATTTTGCTGCCCGCCAAGGGCGGGGGCGGGGTCGGCGTCTCGATCACGGTGCGCTTGGGCAGGGCGACGCAGTCGTTTGGGCTCTTGTCGGACCATTACGGTGCCGAAGGCACCTTGGCCTTGGCCGAACGGGTCGCAAAGACCCTTGGCGTTCCGCTGAAATGCACGGAAGACTACGATTGCTGATTGCTTGACGCGATCGGTCCACCGACCGCGCGGACGTAGCGTAAACCTTGCCGCAGTGCGCTGCGGTCCTAATTTACCATCCATTGTTAAGCGTTTTTCCGGTGTGCGATGTCTGACACACAACACATTCCCGACCTGCATCCCCGTCCTTTGCCGACGTTGGCTGCGGTCGCCCACAGGCTGGCCTTTTACCCTGTCCTCGTGACCCAAGGCCCTTGGGTCAAATGGAACACGGTCCGGCTGCAGGAACCCAAGGGCCCCCGTGACGGGGTCGCAGGGCAGGGGCCGGATTTGCGGCTGTTGATCACAGGTGACAGTTCCGCCGCTGGGGTCGGTGTCTCGACCCAGTCACAGGCTCTGTCGGGCCAGTTGGTCGACCGGCTTTCGAAACATTTCCGCGTGGACTGGCAGCTGATCGCGCGCTG
>JAHDFG010000188.1 GCA_020628265.1 Pseudooctadecabacter sp.
AGCCTTTGCCATGGCCGTCTGTCTGAACGGGCTGTCGGATGCGGGTCGCGTGGCGTTGACCACGGGTATGCGCGACAGTGGTGACGTGATGACTTGGGATCTGGATGGGCCGGTTCTGGACAAACACTCCACCGGCGGGGTGGGCGATCCTGTGTCGCTGATCTTGGCTCCGACCTTGGCGGCCTGCGATGTCTTCGTGCCGATGGTCTCCGGTCGCGGGCTGGGCCACACCGGCGGGACCCTCGACAAGCTTGAGGCCATTCCGGGCCTGAAGACGGACCTCACCGCAGCGGCGTTCCGCCAAACCACCCGCGACATCGGTTGCGCCATCGTCAGCGCCACCAGCGCCATCGCCCCTGCCGACAAACGCCTTTATGCGGTGCGCGATGTGACCGCGACGGTCGAGAGTGTGGACCTGATCTGCGCCTCGATCTTGTCCAAGAAACTCGCCGCAGGGCTTGAGGGGCTGGTCCTTGACGTGAAGGCAGGCAGTGGCGCGTTTATGAAGACAACCGCCGATGCCGCCGCTCTGGCCCAGGCTCTCACCTCAACTGCCAACGGCGCGGGAACGCCGACGGCCGCCTTGATCACAGACATGTCGCAACCGCTCGCCCCTGCATTGGGCAATGCGGTCGAGGTCGGCGTCTGTCTGGAAATCCTCTCCGGCAACCGTGCCGCCGCCCCGCGGCTTCACGATGTGACTGTAGCGCTTTGCACGCGGGTGCTGATGCTTGCGGGCCACGATGAAGACACGGCATCGGGCAAGGTGACAGCGGCCCTGTCATCAGGCCACGCAATGGTCTGTTTCGCGGCCATGGTCCGCGCGATGGGCGGCCCGCCCGACATCGCCGAAGACTGGCACACCCATCTGCCCAAGGCCCCCGTGGTCGGCGATGTGCCCGCGCCCATGTCGGGCCACATCCGCGCCATTGACGGCGAGGCGCTGGGCCTTGCCGTTGTGCGCATGGGCGGCGGGCGACAGGTGGAAACCGACCGGATCGACCCGCGCGTCGGCCTGACGGATGTGGTCGCCCTTGGCACATCTGTTACGCGCGGCGATCCCATCGCCACCATCCACGCCGCTGATGAAGACAGCGCCGAGGCTGCGGCCCGCGCGGTCTTGCAGGCGGTCACTATCGGCACCGCGCCCGACCTTCCTGCGCTTATCCATGAGCGGATCGACCCATGACTGACCCACGTCGCGCGTTCCTCATCGTTATTGACAGCGTCGGCATCGGCGGCGCGCCCGATGCGGACCAGTTCTTCAACGGTGATGTGCCGGACACCGGCGCGAACACCCTTGGCCATATCGCGCAGGCCTGTGCGGCAGGGCAGGCCGAGGAAGGGCGCAGCGGCCCGCTCAATATCCCGACCCTGAACGCCATGGGGGCAGGGGCCGCCATCCGCCTTGCCACTGGGCTTGATCTGGGCTGGCCCGCCCCCTCAGGCGCCTACGCCGCCGCGACCGAGGTGAGCATGGGCAAGGATACACCGTCAGGTCACTGGGAACTCGCCGGTGTGCCGGTCCCGTGGGACTGGACGACCTTCCCCGACACGCAACCGGCCTTTCCCGAAAACATCACCAAACGTATCTGCGAACTTGCGGGAACGGACGGCATCCTTGCCAATTCCCACGCCTCCGGCACCCAAGTGATTGACGACTTTGGCGACGAACACATCCGCACCGGCTGGCCCATCTGCTACACCTCCGTGGACAGCGTGCTGCAGATCGCAGCCCATGAGGAGGAGTATGGCCTCGACCGGCTACTGACACTTTGCGAAGACCTCGCCCCGATGCTGCACGAGATGAAAGTCGGCCGCGTCATTGCACGGCCTTTCAAGGGGACATCCGGCGCGTACCAGCGCACCGTCAACCGCCATGACTACGCAATCGCCCCACCGGACCGCACCCTTTGCGATTATGTCCATGCCGCGGGTCGATCCGTGCAGGCCATTGGAAAGATTGGTGATATCTTCTCCATGCGCGGGATTGATGAAGTCCGTAAGGGCGCAGACGTGACCCTAATGGATCACCTGTCGGACCTGGTGAATGACGCCCCCGACGGCGGCTTCGTCTTTGCCAACTTCGTCGAATTCGACAGCCAGTTCGGTCACCGCCGCGATGTCTCGGGCTATGCCCGCCACCTTGAATGGTTCGATGCGGCGCTGGCGGATATCCTGCCGCGACTGCGGGAGGGGGATCTGCTGATCGTCACGGCCGATCACGGCAACGATCCCACGTGGATTGGCGGGGACCATACCCGCGAACGGGTGCCGGTTCTGATCCACGGCGCTGGCCGTCGCGATCTTGGCCATATCGCCTTTACGGACGTCGCAGCCTCGGTTGCCGATCATCTGGGCGTGCCCTACGAGGGCCACGGAAGGAGCTTTCTATGACCTATCAATCCCTGCCCAAGGTTGAATTGCACTCGCACCTTGAGGGCTGCGCGCCGCCCGCCTTTATCCGTGGTCTGGCCGCTGAAAAGAACATCGACATTTCGGGTATCTTCAACGCCGATGGCACCTATGCCTTCCGCGATTTCGACCACTTCCTGAAGGTCTACGAAGCCGCCTGCACGACCCTGCAAACGCCGCAGGACTTTTACCGCCTGACGAAGGCCGTGCTGGAAGAAAGCGCCGCCCACGGCGTGGTCTATCAGGAAACCTTCATCAGCCCCGATTTCTGCGGCGGTGGCGATCTGGGGGCATGGCGCGACTATCTGGCGGCGATGAAACAGGCCGCTGACGAGATGGACGACACGATCACCTTGCGTGGCATCGTCACCTGCATCCGCCATTTCGGCGCGGATGAGGCCAAACCCGCCGCCCATTGCGCGGTTGAAACCTTCGGCGATTTCGTCATCGGGTTCGGCATGGCAGGGGGTGAGATGGCAGGCCGTCCCTCAGATTTCACATATGTCTTTGATCAGGCGCGTGAGGCGGGGATGCCGCTCACCTGTCACGCAGGCGAATGGGGCGGGCCGGACATGGTGGCCGAAACCCTCGATGCATTGAAGGTCGCGCGTTTGGGCCACGGGATCAACGCCCGCCACGACGCAGACCTGATGAAGCGGATCGTGGAGGAAGAGATCGTGATGGAGGTCTGCCCGATCTCCAACATTGTCCTCAAAGCGATCCCGCCGGATCAGCGCCACCCCTTCGACCAGCTGCGCGACAGCGGCGCGCGCGTCACCGTCAGCACCGACGACCCGCCGTTCTTTCACACCACCATGACCGCCGAATTCGCCTATCTGGCCGAAACCTTCGGCTATGGTGAGGAAGATTTCGCAGCCCTGAACCAGACCGCCCTTGATGCCGCGTTCTGTGACGATGCCACCCGCGCCAAAATTGCCAAACGACTGGAAACCGCATGACCTCTTTGCCCCATCTGACCCATGTCACCCACCCGCTGGTCCAGCACAAGCTGACCCTCATGCGCGATCAGGACACGCCCACTGCAGTGTTCCGCCAGCTCCTGCGTGAGATCAGCCAACTCCTCGCTTATGAGGTCACCCGCGAGTTGCCCATGACCACCAAATCCATCGAAACCCCGATGGAGCCGATGGAGGCCCCCACGCTGGAGGGCCGCAAGTTGGCGCTTATTTCGATCCTGCGGGCGGGGAACGGGCTGCTCGATGGCATGTTGGAACTGATCCCGTCTGCGCGTGTGGGGTTTGTCGGGCTCTACCGCGATGAAGAAACCCTGCAGCCGGTGCAATACTACTTCAAAGTGCCGGAAAATCTGGAAGACCGTATGGTTATCGCCGTCGATCCGATGCTCGCGACAGGCAATTCGTCGATCGCGGCGATTGATCTGCTGAAGAAAGCAGGGGCCAAGGATATCCGGTTCCTGTGTCTGCTGGCCGCCCCCGAAGGGATCGCCGCAATGAAAGAAGCCCATCCTGATGTGCCCATCGTGACGGCATCTGTAGACAGCCACCTCAATGACCATGGATATATTGTCCCGGGACTAGGGGATGCGGGCGACAGGATGTTCGGCACTAAATAGAGGCGAACAATCCCTTTACTTGCTGGGCTTTGTTGGGCATTGTTCCACAATATCTTGTGGGGACAGTGATGAAGACGTCTGGACAGAAAATTCGTTTGGTTTCAACGGCTGCCGCAGTTGCCATTCTCTTCGGGGGAACGGCGATCGCGCAAAACCTTCGCAATGCGGGCGGTCCGGCAGAACTCCCGCCATCATCGTTCGCGTCCAACCAATATGTGGACAGCCGCGGCTGCGTGTTCATTCGGGCAGGCATCAACGGCTCCGACACTTGGGTCCCGCGTGTGACACGCAATCGTGACCAACTCTGTGGTTTCCAGCCATCGCTCGCCTCCGGTGGATCGGCGCCAGCCCCCGCGCCGCTTGCCCCGCTGCCAGAGCCTGAACCGGAACCTGTCCAAGCGGCCGCGCCTGCGCCAGCGCCTGCGCCCGCTCCTGCACCGGCACCTACGACAACCAGTGCCCCCGCGCCGCAAGTGGCCGCCCGTCCGGCAACACCAGCACCCGCACCTGTTCGTGCGCCCGCACCCGTACGCCAGCCCGCCGCTGTGGCCAGCCCGTCCCCACGGGTGATCACGCCCGCTCCGGCCCCGACAACCACCCAGCGCACCATCACCCGCGCCGAGGCTTGCGCCGGACGTTTCGGCATCCAGCCCG
>JAHDFG010000189.1 GCA_020628265.1 Pseudooctadecabacter sp.
TGAAGATTTGGACGGTTGGGCGGACGATGATCATCAGGCCGCCATGGATGTTTTCTTGTCCACCTGTGGCGACATGCGTGATCCCGCGTGGAAAGCTGTATGTTCGGCGGCGCGGGACGGACAGGAAGCCAGGACCTTCTTTGAACGGTTTTTTACGCCTGTCTTGATTGATGATGGGCAGGATGCGCTTTTCACAGGGTACTTCGAACCTGAGTTGCGCGGTTCCCTTCAACGGGGCGGGCCGTATCAGTATCCGCTCTATGCGCTGCCGCCGAACCCGTCCCAGTATTCGAGACGGGAGATCGAAGAAGACGGAGTCTTTTCGGAATCCGGTTTGGAAATCGCATGGATCGACGATCCGGTGGACGTGTTCTTCTTGCAGGTTCAGGGTTCAGGCCGCGTCCGGTTAGACAACGGTGGTTGGCTGCGTGTCGGATACGCCGGTGCCAACGGGCGCGAGTATTCCTCGGTCGGTCTGGAACTTGTCAACCGTGGCATCTACGCGGCCCATCAAGTTTCGGCTGATGTGATCCGCAATTGGGTTCGCGCCAATGGCGAAGAGGGGCGCAAGCTCCTTTGGACCAACGAAAGCTTTGTATTCTTCCGAGAGGTGAATGAGGTTCCGGCGGAGAAGGGGCCCTTGGGCGCCATGAACCGGAGCGTCACGACGATGCGGACCGTCGCCATTGATCCATCCTATATTCCGTTGGGGGCACCTGTCTGGATCGAAAAGGATGGTGCCGATCCCCTGAACCGCTTGATGGTGGCGCAAGATACAGGGTCAGCGATCAAGGGGTCACAAAGGGCCGATATTTTCTTCGGGACAGGCGACCGCGCGGGGCGTGACGCGGGACGGATCAAGGATGGCGGTCGTCTGGTCGTCTTGATGCCAATCCAGTCAGCCTTTGCGCTGCTGCCTGACGTTATCGAATGAGAAAGCCGCGTCATCTTTCGGCAGAGGAAAAGGCGCTTTGGGAAACGGTCGCGCAACGGGCGGAACCCCTTGAAAAGCCTGCGGCGAAGGCTGTCCGACCCGTGCCAAAGAAACCGGATCCAAAACCAAAAGGCACTTCAACGCGCGCGCTCCCAAGCTTCAAGATCGGTGAAAAGGTCGATCATTCTGCCGATCATGATTTGTTGCCATCCCTCGGCCAGCAAATCCGGTCTGCTCCGGTGCAAATGGACCAAAAGGCCTTTGGCCGGATGCGCCGTGGTAAACTAAAGCCCGAAGCCCGGATCGATTTGCATGGCATGACGCTGGCGCAGGCGCATCCGGCGCTCACTGGATTTATTTTGCGATCAGCCAGCGCCGGGCATCGTTTGGTACTTGTCATTACAGGCAAGGGCAAAAACCGTGATGATGGCGGACCGATCCCGACAAAATTTGGTGTCCTGCGCCATCAGGTTCCCCAATGGCTGGCCATGGCTCCGCTCGGCGCGATGGTTCTTCAGGTGACCGAAGCCCACATCCGTCACGGCGGCGGCGGGGCCTATTACGTATATCTACGCCGCACGCGCTGATCTTTTGGCGACCATAACCGGATACAGCAACAAAAGGGCGGCGATCCCAAAGGTTGCGGCGTAGCCCAGCATCTGGACTTCAAACCCGACCCCAATATCGATGAGCCAGCCCGACACGCCTGGCCCCAAGGCGGATCCAAGCACCATAAGCGCGGTCGTTGCAGCCTTGATCGATCCAAGATGAAGGGTTCCGAAAAACTCGGCCCAGCAGGCATTCAAGAGCGTCGCTTGCCCGCCGCCCGCCGCCCCCATCAGGATAATGGCGAGTGCGGTCCAGCCGAGGCTCGGCGCGTACCAATGCAGGACAAATGCGATGATGTAGGGGATGAGGTAGACAGGCAAAAGTCGGACTGCGCCAATCCGGTCAACGGCCCACCCGTAGATGATGGTTGAGATGAACAAAGTAATGGTGCCAAGCGGAAAGACCGAGACGAGGGCAAGGTGTGACCAGCCTTTG
Organism: Pseudooctadecabacter sp.; assembly: GCA_020628265.1. GTDB lineage: Bacteria > Pseudomonadota > Alphaproteobacteria > Rhodobacterales > Rhodobacteraceae > Octadecabacter. The sequence goes on from JAHDFG010000189.1 coordinate 1,979, forward strand.
ATTTCTGCAAAGTGGACCTGATGAAACCAGAATGCCGTCCCGAAACCGGAAAATGACATCACGGCAGGGGCCATGGCCCAGAAAACCGGATGACGCAAAGCCTCCGCACGGGTCCAGTGTTTCCCGAAAAGGCCTAGGGATTGCTCTTCCTCGGCGGCAGCTTGCGGTGTGCGCTCAAGCCGAAGCAACCAGAACAGGACGGGCGCCATCGCTGCACAGAACAGGGCGCAACCGACCCAAATGAGATGCCAGTCAATGCGGGACTTCAACCAGACCATCAAGAGGGGCAGGGTAGCTTCGCCCAGCATGAACCCCATTGCCGCTACTGCCAGCGCGCGGCCACGTGTGGCCACAAACCAACGGGCCATCGCCACGACGCCCACGTGGTTCACCATGCCCTGCCCGAAAAAGCGCAAAAGAAAAATGAGGAATGGCAAGAGCGCGGCAACGGGATTGAGCGCCATAAGCAGGCAGGACAGCCCCAGTAACAAGACGACCGTGATACCTAATTTACGGACGCGAAAGCGGTCAGCCAGACCGCCGGCAAAGACCATGACAGCCGCCGAAGCACCGGTGCCGATCATATAGATCAGGCCCCATTCACCATTTGTCAGCCCGTAACTTTCACGGATTTCCCCGCCGAAGATCGAGATGAAGAACGTCTGTCCGAAGCTGCTGAGAAAAGACAAAAGCGCGCCCGTCGCAAGGAAGGGCGCGTTTTGTTTGATGAAGCTGAAATAGCCGGTGCCGCTCATCCGTCCTTGTTGGACGTCTTCACGTTCGAGGGGAAGTCCTAAAGCACGTAGCGGCTGATATCGGTGGACCGTGACAGTTCGCCCAAGTGTTCTTCGACGAAGGCTGCGTTCACGTCGATGATGTCACCCGACCTGTCCGGCGCAGTGAAGCTCAGATCCTCGAAAACCCGTTCCATAACCGTGTAAAGCCGCCGCGCCCCGATGTTCTCGACACTTTCGTTTACTTCAGCCGCGATGCGGGCAAGGGCACTGATGCCGTCATCGGTGAAGTTCACAGTCACCTCTTCGGTGCCCATCAAAGCGGTGTACTGACGGGTCAGCGCATTGTCGGTCTCCGTCAGGATGCGGACGAAATCGTCTTCGGTCAGCGCGCGGAGTTCCACACGGATCGGCAACCGCCCCTGCAATTCCGGCAACAGGTCCGATGGCTTGGCAATGTGGAACGCACCCGACGCAATGAACAGGATGTGGTCTGTTTTAACGGACCCGTGTTTGGTGCTGACGGTCGTACCTTCGATCAGCGGCAGCAGGTCACGCTGCACGCCTTCGCGGCTGACATCGGCCCCCCGCGCATCCGCGTTGCGGCAGACTTTGTCGATCTCATCCAGAAAAACGATGCCGTTCTGTTCAACAGCCTCAAGTGCCTTCTTGGTGACAGTCTCATCATCAAGCAGCTTGTCGGCCTCATCCGCGATCAGCAGATCATAGCTTTCTGCAACGGTGACTTTCTTGCGGATCGTGCGGCCGCCAAAGGCTTTGCCAAACATCGCGCCAAGGTCCATGCCACCCATACCTTGCGGCTGGCCCGGGATTTCCATGCCACCCAAGGGGTTCGAATTGTCTGCCAGTTCCAATTCGATGATCGTGTTGTCCAGCTCACCCGACTTCAGTTTCTTGCGGAACATCTCACGGGTGCCGGACCGTGCATCATCGCCAGCGATGGCCGTGATCACCCGTTCCTCTGCCGCCTCATGGGCGCGTTGCTTGACGTCGTCGCGCATATAGTCACGCGTCTCGACGATAGCCGCCTCGACCAGATCACGGACGATCTGTTCCACGTCGCGGCCGACATAGCCCACTTCGGTGAATTTCGTCGCTTCGACCTTGATGAACGGCGCGCGGGCCAGTTTCGCCAAACGGCGGGAGATTTCGGTTTTGCCAACACCGGTGGGCCCGATCATCAGGATGTTCTTGGGGTAGACCTCGTCACGCAGGTCATCGCCCAGCTGTTTGCGCCGCCAGCGGTTGCGAAGGGCGACGGCTACAGCACGCTTTGCATCCTTTTGGCCGATAATGAACCGGTCCAGTTCCGAGACGATTTCACGAGGGGTGAGGTCAGTCATTCTTGATGCTCTCCACGGTCAGGTTGCCGTTGGTGTAAACGCAAATGTCAGCTGCAATCGCCATCGCACGGCGGGCGATCTCTTCGGCAGACAGGTCCTGATCCATCAGGGCACGACCCGCGGCGAGGGCGTAGTTCCCCCCCGATCCAATGGCCGTGACGTCGTATTCCGGTTCCAGAACGTCACCCGCGCCGGTGATCACGAAGAGGTCCGTGCCGTCACTGACGATCAACATCGCCTCAAGCTTTTGCAGATATTTGTCGGTGCGCCAGTCCTTGGCCAGCTCGACGCTGGCGCGGGCCAACTGGCCGGGCGTTGCTTCCAGTTTTTTCTCAAGGCGTTCCAGCAAGGTGAAGGCGTCTGCGGTGGATCCAGCGAACCCGCAAATCACGTCGTTCCCACCAGGGCTGAGCCTGCGGACTTTCCGCGCGGTGCCCTTCATCACTGTCTGGCCAACAGACACCTGCCCGTCGCCCGCAATCACCACCTCACCGCCTTTGCGGACACCGATGATCGTTGTGCCGTGCCAGTTCGGGAAATTGTCGTCTGCCATGC
>JAHDFG010000190.1:0-2046 GCA_020628265.1 Pseudooctadecabacter sp.
GCAACGCCATTTTCCGCCATCTGTGTTTTCAGCTTTTCGTAGACCAGTCGTTCATGGGCGGCATGTCCGTCGACGATCACAAGGCCGGTTTCCGTCTGCGCGATGATGTAATTTTCATGCACCTGCGCCCGTGCGGCCCCGAGGGGCCGTTCTTCTGGACGAGGCTCATCCAGCTCAGGCTCAACCACGGCTTCGACGCGGCCGGAGTAATCAGGCGCGAAATCCGCAAAACCCGTGCTGGGCGGCTGATAGGCGGGCCCACGGGCCGGTGTCAGCCGATCCATCTGGTAAACACGGGCCTCGGTCACCTCGGGCCGCATCGCACCAAGGGTTGCAGACGCAACAGTGCTGGAGGCGCGGTGACCTGCCTCGGCCAGCGCGTGCCGGATGCCGCTGACGATCAAGCCGCGCACGCCGCCCGGGTCGCGGAACCGAACCTCGGACTTGGCTGGATGGACGTTCACATCCACACGTGTTGGATCAAGGTCGATGAACAGGCAGGCGGCTGGGTGACGGTCTCTGCTGAGGGTATCCATATAAGCCCCGCGCAGCGCGCCGATCAGCAGCTTGTCCCGCACAGGTCGCCCGTTGACGAAGAGGAACTGCTGCACGGCGGACCCGCGGGAATAGGTGGGTAGGGCCGCATAACCTGTCAGGTGAACGCCCTCACGTTCAGCATCAATCGGGATCGCATTGTCAGAAAAATCGCGGCCAAGGACCTGGGTCAACCGTCCGCGCAGGGCGTCGAACATATCGCCCGTTTCGCCATCAGCACGAAAGGTGACGCGCGACCCGCCGCCGGACACATCCCGCAAAATGAACGTCACGAAGGGTTCGGCCATGGCCAGCCGCTTGATGACATCGCTGATCGCCTGCATCTCGGCGCGGTCCGTGCGCAGAAACTTCAGCCGCGCGGGGGTGGCGTGGAACAGATCGCGCAGCTCAACAACGGTGCCTGCTGTGAGGGCCGTCGGGCGGACAGGCTCTTGCACGCCGCCGGAAACGGCAATTTCCGCGGCATCCGATCCAACAGCACGGCTGCGGATGGTCAGACGGCCGACAGCGCCAAGCGAGGGAAGGGCCTCCCCCCGAAACCCGAAGCTGTGGATATTCAACAGGTCGGAGCCGTCGATCTTCGATGTGGCATGGCGGGACAGGGCAAGGGGCAGATCGTCGGCTGACATGCCCACCCCGTCGTCGGTCACGCGGATCAGGGTCTTGCCACCATCGGCGATATCAACCTCAATCCGCCGCGCCTTGGCGTCCAAAGCATTCTCGACCAGTTCTTTGACAGCAGAGGCTGGGCGCTCAACAACCTCACCTGCCGCGATCCGGTTGATCGCAGCGTCGTCCAACTGTCTGATAACAGGGCGGGGATCGCTTATGTTGTTGTCGGTGGCAGCCATACCCCAACAGATAGCATGGCTGCAGCCGATTCTGACAGGGCTATTCGGTGGCGTCCAAACCGGCAGGTTGACCTACGACGACGAAATGCAGCCCCTCGGGGTCCAGCAGTTCACCCGCCACTCGATTGATGTCTTCCAATGTCACGGCTTCGATGAAATCGTTCCGGTTGGCCACGTAATCGGTTGGCAGGCCGACACTTTGCATGCCCACCAGAATACCCGCAATCTCGGCGTTGCCATCAAACCGGAGCGGGTAGGCCCCTGTCAGATAGGTTTTCGCGGCATCAAGCTCTTCCTGCGTCACACCTTCAGCGGCGAGTTTGGTCCATTCATCCCGAATAACCTCAATCGCCTCGGCAATCCGGTCATTGGCCGAGGCCACGGATCCCAGATAAACCTCGCTCAGGTCCTTGGGGACAAGGTAGCTATAGACGCCATAGGTCAGCCCGCGCTTTTCGCGGACTTCGCGCATCAAACGGCTTTCGAGGCCACTGCCGCCAAGAATTTCATTCAGGATGTAGGCGGCGAAAAAGTCCTCATCATCCCGCTCGATCCCCGCGTGACCGAAAAGGGCCACTGACTGTGGCGTCGCAAAATCAATGACCGTCGTGCCGCCCGACAAACCAAACTCGACACGGTC
>JAHDFG010000190.1:2146-4626 GCA_020628265.1 Pseudooctadecabacter sp.
AAATCGAACGACGCGGCAAGGCTTTCGCGTTTTTCCTGAAAGGCACGTGCATCCAGATCGCCTGATCCTTCCTCAAGCAAGGCCATCATCAGGTTCGTGGCCCCGCGTTTGGCCGGATCATCAAGGGACGCGCCCCCATCAAAGACGATCTCGATGGCGACGAAAGGAATTTCTTCTTCCTGCACCAGCCAAGCCTCAATCCCCTTGGGGGAGGTGACCTCCTGAATGTCGATCTCGGCCTGAACGACAGACGCTGTAAAGGCAAAGACGGCGGCTATTGCGTAGCGGATCATTGGAGTGCCTCCCGGTTCGGGACAATCCAGCCCGTGACGGATTTGTTGCGATCAAGGACAAGCTCGGCGGCGGCCAGAACGTCCTCTGCGGTGACGGATTGCAGAATGTCCGGCCAGGCCTGCACGTCCTCGACCGTCAGACCTGAGGTCAATGCAGCGCCATAGCGGCGGGCCAATCCACCAACGTCATCGCGGGCGTAAATCTCACCAGCGCGAAGCTGGGTGCGCAGGGCCTCCATCCGTTCCGCCGGAATGCCCTCTTCCAGGAAGGCGGCGACGGCGGCGTCCATGGCATCCTCGGCCTCTTGCAGGCCGACACCTTCGGCGGGCACGACCGTCAGGCCGAATGTGCCATCATCAAGGTTCATGCCATCGTAGAAGGCACCCGCATAGACGGCCGTGTTGGTGTCGAATTGCAGTGCAATCGCAAGTGCCGAGGTGAAGGACGACCCACCCAAGAGCTCTGCCAGATAGGTCAGAGCGGCAGCAGTTTCCTGATCACCCGCATCCCGTTCCGGCGCGATGTAGGTTCGCGTCACATAGGGTTGCGACACGCGGGGGTCTTCATAGACAAGGCGACGTTCGGCCAGTTGGGGTGGTTCTTGCGTGCGGGCACGCGGTTGCAGGTCGGGATTTGCGGGGATCGGGCCGTAATATTCTTCGGCCAATTCCAGCACCTCCTCCGGTGCGACATCGCCGGCCACAACAAGGATCGCGTTATTGGGCGCATAGTATTGGTCATAGAAGGCCAGCGCGTCGTCCATATCCAGCGCTTCCATCTCATGCCGCCAGCCGATGATCGGTACGCCGTAACGGTGGTTCATGAACTGGGCCGCGCGCATCTGTTCGCGGGCGAGCGCGCCGGGGGAATTCTCGGTGCGCTGATTGCGTTCCTCAAGGATCACGCCGCGTTCGGCGATGATGTCTTCCTCGGTCAGGACCAGATTGGTCATCCGGTCGGCCTCGTATTGCATCATCAGGGGCAGACGGTCGGCGGCGACCCGTTGGAAGTAACCGGTGTAATCGTAGCTGGTAAAGGCGTTGTCAGAGCCGCCGTTCTCCGCAACGACGCGCTGGAATTCACCGCTCTCGACGGTGTCTGTTGCCTTGAACAGCAGGTGTTCCAGAAAATGCGCGATACCGGAGACGCCCGCCGGTTCGTCCGCGCTGCCTGCGCGGTACCACAACATGTGCACGACCACAGGGGCACGGTTGTCTTCGATCACGACCACATCCAACCCGTTGTCGAGTTGATAGGTCGTGACCTCTTCTGCAAGGGCGGTGGACGCCACAAAGGCAAAAGCGGCGGCGGCAAGGTGGCGCATTCGGGCAAACTCCTAAATCGTCTGCCATGAAGGTACGCCACAGCCTGCGGGCTTCAAGCCCTCATACGCGGATGTGAGGCAGCGTTAGGTCTATTGAGGGGGCGCCGAAGGTGTCGCAACGCCAGCGGCGCGGAACCGTTCCAGTTCGGCATAGGCATCAAGGGCCTGTCCGGCGTAGGCGCGGAAATAGCGGTCGCGCCCGCCAAAAATGCTGAGGCGCGCACGGCGGTTGCGGAAACTTGCATCCTCAGCCGCCAGCGTGCTGCGGATTGCAGGATCAACGCCATTGCGGCCAGCGGCGGCGATGAGGGCGCTATCGCTGGCAGGAATGCCGTTGGGCGCAAGGGCGTTCGGATTGCCGCCAAGCACGGCGACGGCATCGGCATTCGGTGTGGGGTCCGTCCGGTTCGTGCCACCCGGTGTCGGGGCTGGCAGGGTGCTGGTGTCACTTGGCAGGATCAGCGGGTTCACCGGCATGACACCGAATTCGTCTGGTCCGCCGCCATTTGACCGCAAATCGCGCAGCCCGCGGTCGTTTGCACATGCCGCCAGTGACAGCATCGCCACGAAGATCAGGATCACTTTGCCCATATCGCGCCTTCCATTCCCTGCCTTGTCTTAGACCATAGGACCGCCGTCGTCACGCTGTCTTCTTTTTACTGCCACCATCGGTGAACAAGACAAGCCCGATGGCCCCGACAAAGATGGCGATGTCAGCCACGTTAAACGCATAAGGATTGCGGATGCCACAGCACGACATGTTCAGGAAGTCGGCAACAGCGCCGTACAAGATGCGGTCGATCACGTTGCCCAGCGCGCCCCCGACAAGGAAGCCCGCGCTGATGTAGGCCCACTTGCCCGG
>JAHDFG010000191.1 GCA_020628265.1 Pseudooctadecabacter sp.
GCTGTCGATGGCACCTTCAAGGGCATCTACATTCAGGGGGAGGACATTCTGCAGTCCGATCCGGACACCAAACACGTCAAAGCAGGGCTTGAGGCGATGGAATGCGTCATCGTCCACGACCTGTTCCTGAACGAAACGGCGAACTATGCCCATGTCTTCCTGCCCGGCTCCACCTTCCTTGAAAAGGACGGGACGTTCACCAACGCCGAGCGCCGCATCAACCGCGTACGCAAGGTCATGGCGCCCAAGAACGGCTATGCCGATTGGGAGATTACCATGATGCTGGCCAATGCCATGGGCAGCGGCTGGACCTACACGCATCCCTCTCAAGTCATGGATGAAATCGCGGCGACGACACCGGGCTTCGCCAATGTGAATTACGAGATGTTGGAGGTTCGTGGCTCCGTGCAGTGGCCCTGCAACGATAACAAGCCCGATGGCTCGCCCATCATGCACATCGACGGGTTTGCCCGTGGGAAGGGGCAGTTCATCATCACGGAATATGTGGCCACAGACGAAAAGACCGGTCCACGTTTCCCGTTGTTGCTGACCACGGGGCGGATTCTGTCCCAGTACAACGTGGGGGCGCAGACGCGGCGGACAGAGAACACCGCGTGGCACGAAGAGGACCTGCTGGAAATCCACCCCCACGACGCCGAAGTGCGCGGCATCAACGACGGGCAGTACGTGCGTCTGTCGAGTCGTGCGGGTGAGACGCAACTCCGGGCCACGATCACCGACCGCGTGTCCCCGGGTGTGGTTTACACGACCTTCCACCACCCCGACACGCAGGCCAACGTCATCACCACCGATTATTCGGACTGGGCCACCAACTGCCCTGAATACAAGGTGACGGCGGTGCAAGTGGCGCTGTCCAACGGGCCGTCTGATTGGCAGGAAGAATACAACGCGCAGGCCGAGCAATCCCGCCGCATCCTGCCTGCAGCTGAGTGATCGTCTAGAGTGGCGGGCCACAAACCCATAAGCGCAAAGGTGGTCAGCCCCCGTGGGGAGGCCACCGCAGCCCGTGCCTTGCCGGACGAGGTGCCCGTGGCGCTGGTCTACAACGGCACGACACAGGCGGTGATGATGGCGACGCCGTGCGATCTGGAAGACTTCGGGCGCGGCTTTACCCGCACCGAGGGTCTCGGCGCGCCGGACAGCATCGAGGTCGTGCCGCACGCAAATGGGATTGAGGTGCAGATGTGGCTGCCCGACGATCAGGCCGAGGCTTTGGCGGATCGCAGGCGGGCCATGGCGGGACCGGTGGGCTGTGGGCTGTGTGGGATCGACAGTCTGGATCAGGCAGTGCGCGATGTGCCTGAGGTGACCCATGATCTGACCCTTACAGCGGCACAGATCAGTGACGCGATGGCCGGTTTGAGAGCAGGGCAGGCCCTGCACGACCGGACCCGCGCGGTACATGGTGCGGGGTATTTTGATCCGGCGGTGGGTCTGACCCATATCCGCGAAGACGTCGGCCGACATAATGCGCTGGATAAACTCATCGGGGCTGTGGGCGATTGCAGCGGCGGGGCCGTGGTGCTGACCTCCCGTGTTTCCGTCGAAATGGTGCAAAAGGCGGCGATGGCGGGCGCCCCTGTGATCTTTGCCGTGTCAGCGCCCACGACCTTGGCCGTTGAAACCGCCGAAAAGTCGGGCGTCACGCTTGTCGCCTTGGCCCGAGATGAAACCTTTGAACTCTTTACCCATCCTCACAGGATCCAAACCGGTCCGCTGCAAAAGGACGCCCCTGATGTCGCCTGAAAAAATGACCCGTATGGCCAACCAGATCGCCACATTCTTTGAAAGCCAGCCAGACGCGGACAAAGCTGCGCGCGTGGCCGCCCACCTGAAAGAATTCTGGGAGCCCCGCATGCTGGAACAACTGGCCGATCACCTCAAGGCAGGGGGCGAGGGCCTGAGCCCACTCGCCTTGGAAGGTGCGCAACAGGTGACTTCCGCCACTGCCTGATCTTCTTTGATGTGACAAATACCTCCGCCGGAGGCGCAAATTTTCGCAGAAAATTTGCCCTCGCCGTCCGCAGGACCGCGCCAAAGGCGCTGCAAAACCTCAATGAAAATCCCGACTTTTGGGGATGATCCGCACGTCGCGCGGATGGCGGGATGAGGGGCTGGGCAGGGGTTTGTTGACCTCATCCGCATGGGCCATGGCCGTGGGCATGGCGTCCGGTGACAGCGCCAACAGCGCATCTGAGCGGTCTTCCAGACGTTCGGCCACCACATGGATGATGTCCACGTCCCGTTGCACATAGCCATGTATGACGATCAGACGCGATTGCATGATCACACGGCGATAGGCCTCCATCACTTTGGGCCAGACGACCAGATTGGCCACGCCGGTCTCGTCCTCAATGGTGATGAAACACACCCCCTTGGCCGATCCCGGCCGCTGCCGGATCAACACCAGCCCCGCCATCGACACCTTTTGCCACGCGCGTTTGGCTTTCAGTTCCGCGCAATCGGTAAACCTTTGCGCCTTAAGGGACGCGCGCATGAACGCCATCGGGTGTTTCTTCAGGCTGAGCCGCAGGGTCTGGTAATCCGCCACAACCTGTTCGCACACGGGCATTTCCGGCAGGGCCACGGGGGCCTCGGCCCCCTCATCCCGATCCCCTTGAAACAGTGGCAAATCCGGTGCATCCCGCAGGGCTTTGGCGTCCCACAGGGCCTGCCTGCGGTCCAGAAACATGGACCGGAGCGCATCCGCTTCGGCCAGACGGCGCACATGGGGAGCTGTCAGCCCCGCCCGTGTTTGCAAGTCCTCCAGATCGCGGTAGGGGGCGTCCCGTGCGGCCACCAGCTGTGCGGCCGCGTCTTCACGGAACCCTGTGATTTGCCTCAGACCTAACCTCAGGGCGTAGCGTTTTGGGCTGTCGTCAGAATTGAGTTGTATTTGCCAAGATGAAGGGGAGGCCGTGCGCTCAGCCAAATAACCCGTCACAGGTTCCAACGTGCTGTCCCAATGGGAATAATTCACATCCGGCGGGCGCACCTCGACCCCGTGTTCGGCGGCATCCCGCACCAGTTGTGCGGGCGCATAGAACCCCATGGGTTGGGAGTTCAGCAACGCCGCACAGAAAACGTCTGGATAGTGACACTTCAGCCAACTGGACACATAGACCAGCAGCGCAAAGCTGGCCGCATGGCTCTCAGGGAAACCATATTCCCCGAACCCTTTGATCTGGTCGAAACAGCGCCGCGCGAAGTCTTCGTCATAGCCGCGGCGCACCATGCGGCCCACCATCTTTTGCTCCAGCAGCCCGATGGTGCCTTTGGACCGGAAGGTCGCCATGGCCTTGCGCAGCTCGTTGGCCTCGGCCGGTGAAAACTCGGCCGCCTCAATGGCGATCTTCATGGCCTGTTCCTGAAAGATCGGAACACCTAGCGTCCGGCCGAGGATGTTCTTCAGCTCTGACGGATCATGGGGCGGTCCGGGGGACGGATAGACCACCTGTTCCTCCCCGTTCCGGCGGCGCAGATAGGGGTGGACCATGTCGCCCTGAATGGGGCCGGGGCGGACAATCGCGACCTCGATCACCAGATCGTAGAACTGGCGCGGACGCAGGCGGGGCAGCATGTTGATCTGGGCGCGGCTTTCCACCTGAAAGACGCCGATGCTGTCTCCCTTACAGAGCATGTCATAGACACGCGGGTCTTCCTGCGGTGTCGTGGCTAACGTGAGCTCCCGCCCGTATTGCTTTGAAATCATGTCAAAACACTTGCGGATGCAGGTCAGCATCCCCAGCGCCAGAATATCGACCTTCAGGATCCCCAGCGCGTCAATGTCATCCTTGTCCCATTCGATAAACGTCCGGTCCGGCATAGCCCCGTTGCCGATGGGCACGCTTTCGGTCAGCGGCCGTTCCGTCAGGATGAATCCGCCCACATGCTGGCCCAGATGCCGCGGCATCCCGATCAGTTGCCCCGCCAGCAGGATCGTCCGGCGCAACAGCGGATCGGACATATCAAGGCCGGCCTCAGCCGCGTGCGCATCGTTCACATCCTTGCCCCAAGATCCCCAGATCGTCTTGGCCAAGGCACCGGTCACATCCTCGCTGAGGCCCATGACCTTGCCCACCTCGCGGATGGCCGACCGCGGGCGGTAATGGATCACCGTGGCACAGAGGCCCGCACGGTCGCGGCCGTATTTGGCGTAGATATGCTGAATGACCTCCTCGCGCCGTTCGTGTTCGAAATCCACGTCGATGTCTGGGGGCTCTTTGCGTTCCTCGCTGATGAAGCGCTCGAACAGCAGGGAATGTTGGGCAGGGTCCACCGCCGTAATCCCCAGCACATAGCAGACGGCGGAATTGGCCGCCGATCCGCGTCCCTGACAGAGGATCGGGGGCTGCGCCTCGGCCCGTGCAAAGCGGATGATGTCGTGGATCGTCAGGAAATACCGCGCGATATCGAGCTTCTCGATCATCGCCAGTTCCTTGCGCAGCACCGCCTTTGTGGTCTCCGTCACGCCATCAGGATAGCGCCATGCCGCGCCTTCCCATGTGAGCTGTTCCAGATAGGCCTGAGGGGACATGTCCTGCGGTATGACCTCACGGGGGTATTCATAGGC
>JAHDFG010000192.1 GCA_020628265.1 Pseudooctadecabacter sp.
GTGAGTTTATCGAGCTTTTCGGCCAACGCCACAGCGACGGACACCGGCGCCTTTGGTACGTCATCAGACGGCCCCAGCGGCGAGTAGTGCTCCTCAGCGGCGGCGGCCACGGCGTCGGACAACCCAGCCTCTTTGGCGTAATAACGCCCCATAAGCCCTTGAAGATCGGGGAATTCATAGATCATCTCGGACGACAAATCCGCCTTGGCGAACCGCGCCGCAGCCTCGGCCTCAGCCGGATCAGCACCCACCAGCGGGGCGACCTCGGCGGACAGTTTTGCCATCCGGTCGACCAGTTCAGCCACCGTGCCCAGCTTGTTGTGGAAGGTCACTTTCTCAAGCGCGTCGAGCCACTCGGTGCCGCCGGTTTTGGCCACACGCAAATCGTTCTCCCAGAAGAATTTCGCGTCCGACAGACGGGCGAACAGCACCTTTTGGTTGCCCGCCAGAATGGTCGCGCCGTTGTCGGCGGTTTCGCGATTGGCGACGGTCACAAAGCGGACCACCTGCCCCGTCTTGTCCCGCACGCTAAAGAACTTCTGGTGCTCTTTCATGGACGCCGTCAGCACCTCGGGCGGCAGCGACAGGAAGTCGTCCGCGATGGTGCCCATCAGCACAACGGGCCATTCTACCAGCCCCGCAACTTCGGCCAACAACCCCTTGTCTTCGACCAGTTCCAGCCCCGCTGCAAAGGCCTGATTGGACGCCTCGGACCAGATCATATCGGCCCGTTCGTCGGCGCGCAGCACGACATGCGCACGCTTCAGCTTTGCCTCGTAATCATCGAAAGACGCGACAGAAAAGCGGCCCGCCCCCATAAATCGGTGGCCTTCGGTGTTGTCCGATGCGGTGATGTGATCGACCGTGACCGGCACAACCTCGGCCCCTGCCTCGTCCGACAGGATGCACAGGATGGAATGCAGCGGGCGCACCCATTTGAGGGTCCCCGCGCCCCAGCGCATGGACTTCGGCCACGGGAAATACCGCACGGTCTTTTCCAGCACCTCGGCAATGATGTCTGCCGCCGGACGGCCCTTTTGTTCGATAACAGCGAAATAGACCTCGCCCTTGCCTGTATCGCGGACCTCCAACTGGTCGCGGGACACGCCCGCACCACGGCAAAAGCCGTCAATGGCGGGGTCCGGCGCGCCAACCTTGGGGCCTTTGCGTTCTTCGCGGGTGTCGGGGCTTTCGGCCGTCAGACCCTCAACCGACAGCGCCAGACGGCGCGGGGTCGAAAACGCACCGGCACCAGCGTAGGTCAAACCGGCCTCAACCAACCCGTCCGTGACCAGCTTTTTCAGGTCATCGGCGGCTTTCGCCTGCATGCGCGCAGGGATTTCCTCGGAGAAGAGTTCGATCAGAAGATCAGGCATATTATTCCTCCACCACGGGTGGTTCAGGGCAGGTTTCGGGCGGCGTGTCGCCTGCGAACAGGGCCTCACCGCAGTCGTTCAATTGGTGCCAGACAAAGCCGCGGCCATCGTCCAGCACGGCCACAACGCGATCGACGCCGTAGCTGATGTTCTCTTGGCCCGCAAAGGCGAGTGCGGTGCCGTTTTCCAACGCGGCCCCGACCTCACGTGCGTCGTAGCAGTCGAACCAGCGGGGCGAGGTCAGCGGGACCGCGTTCTCTTTGATAACATAGGCATCGGCCATGGACGCGGGGCTGAGGGACGTCTCGAAACAGGCGCGAAAGGACAGCGCGCCGGACAGGCGCACGCCGTCTTGCACCGTATCAAGGCCGGTGACATCTGCGACGTCCATTGGCTCGAGCGCGCCGGTCGCTGCGTTCTGCACCTCGATCACGCCAACCTCTTCGGCGCTCAGTTCGGCCCAGCCCGCGTAGCTGTACAAATACGTCATCCCGACCCCAGCCAGAATGCCGGAGCCCAAGATAAACACAATCGCCAGACGGGTCGCGTTCATGCGGCACCACCGGCGGCGGTCTGCACAAAGGCATCCGCACAGAGCTTCGCCAGCGCACGAACGCGGCCGATATAGGCCTGCCGTTCGGTGACAGAGATCACGCCGCGCGCGTCCAGCAGGTTGAACAGGTGCGAGGCCTTGATGCACTGGTCATAGGCGGGCTGCGCCATGACGATCTTGAGGCCTGTCTTGGGGTCAATCTGTTCGTTGGCCAGAATGGCCTGACATTCCCGTTCCGCATCCTCGAAATGCTTCAGCAGGATGTCCGTGTCGGCAATGTCGAAATTCCAGCGGGAATATTCCTGCTCGTTCTGTTTGAACACGTCCCCATAGGTCAGCGCGATGGGCGCATCAGGATCGTTGTAAGGCATGTCCATGACGTGATCGACGCCCAGCACATACATCGCCAGACGTTCCAGCCCGTAGGTCAGCTCCCCCGACACAGGGTGGCAGTCGTGCCCGCCCACCTGTTGGAAATAGGTAAACTGCGAGACTTCCATGCCATCGCACCAAACCTCCCATCCAAGGCCCCAAGCGCCGAGCGTCGGGCTTTCCCAGTCGTCTTCGACGAAACGGATATCATGCATCTCCATGTTGACGCCGATGGCCTCGAGCGAACCAAGGTAAAGGTCCTGCAGATCAGGCGGGCTGGGTTTGATCAGCACCTGATATTGGTAGTAGTGCTGCAACCGGTTGGGGTTCTCACCATAGCGCCCGTCCGTGGGGCGGCGCGACGGCTGCACATAGGCCGCGGCCCAAGGCAGCGACCCTAGCGACCGCAGGGTGGTTGCAGGGTGGAACGTACCGGCCCCGACTTCCATGTCATAGGGCTGCATCACGGCACAGCCCTTGGCGGCCCAGTACGTCTGAAGCCTAAGGATGATTTCCTGAAAACTGCGCGGTGTGTCGGTCATGGTCTTGGTCATCGGACCCCTCATCAACAAGTGCCGCTTGCATAGGGGGAGGAGCCGAGGGCGTCAATGTGCGCAAACTGCCGCAAATGGCCGAAAAAGCGCGGGTTTTGCGGGGCTGGCATGCACTTTGGACGTGCCATTTACCGCTCAGTTGATAAATTGCGCGGAACGCCGACGCAGGCTTTGTATTATGGGACTCGATTTTGACCATGCTTCGCACCTTTTTTGCGCTCGTTTTCAGTGTTGTGTTGACGGGAGCCGTGGCCGTCGGACCGGCAGCAGCACAACAGTCTGTCTGGGTTCAGATTGAGGCCCAGCGCACGTTGACCGGCGCGCAGGATGCGGCACGCGGCTATGCGGCGGCGGGCGTCAATGACGTAACGGGCTTTGCGCTGCCGGGTGGCTGGTACGGCATCGCCCTTGGCCCCTATGCGCCGGCGGATGCCGATGCGGTCTTGCGGACATTGCGCCGTGCTGGCGCGATCCCGTCGGACAGCTACATCGTGGATGGCGGGCGCTTCCGCACGCAGTTCTGGCCCGTGGGCGGCGTGACGACGACGGCACCGGTTCAGCCCGCGCCTGCGACTGAAACCGCAGAAACGCCAGCGGAGCCTGCCCCGCTACCCGAACCGGACCCAATCCGCACACCGGACGAAACACTGCGCGAAGCGCAAACCAGCGAACAAGCCCTCAGCCGTGACGAAAAGCGTCTGCTGCAAACCGCTCTGCAATGGGCCGGTTTCTACGAAGGGGCGATTGACGGCCTTTACGGGCGCGGCACACGTCGTTCCATGGGCGCTTGGCAAGAGGCCAACAACTTTGAGCCCACGGGCGTTCTGACAACCGGCCAGCGGGCAGAGCTGATTGGCGCTTACAACGCGATCCTTGACGGGATGGGCCTGCAACGGGTGCGGGATGATGCATCCGGCATCGAAATGCTGATCCCCACGGGCGTGGTGGAATTCACGGAATACGAGCCCCCCTTCGCGCGGTTCGACCCCTCGGGCGATCTGCAGGCACAGGTGCTGCTGATTTCCCAGCCAGGGGATCAGACGCGCATGTTCGGCCTTTATGAAATCCTGCAAACGCTTGAGATCATCCCGACCGAAGGCCCCCGCCAGCGCCGCGACCGCTCCTTCACGATTGAGGGCGCCAACAGCGATATCCACTCCTACACCTCCGTGGTTTTGGAACGCGGTGAGATCAAGGGCTTCACCCTCGTCTGGCCAGCAGGCGACGACGAACGCCGCCGCCGTGTTCTGGCCGAGATGCAGGCCTCTTTCACAACCGTCGAGGGGGTTCTGGACCCTGCCCTTGCCCAGCCGGACGAGGATCAAGCGATTGACCTGCTGGCCGGCCTGGAAATCCGCAAACCCGTGCGCGACCGTTCGGGCTTCTACATCAACACCAATGGTGAGGTGCTGACCACAGTCGAGGCCGTGGACCAGTGCACCTCCCTGACGCTCGGCCTCCAGCATGACGCCACTGTGGTGCACCGCGACGATGTGCTGGGTTTGGCCGTGCTACGTCCGACGACCGCTCTGGCCCCGCCCGCAGTGGCCGAGTTCCAAACCGGTGTGCCGCGCCTTCAGGCAGACGTGGCCGTTGCTGGCTTCCCCTATGGCAACGTGCTCACCA
>JAHDFG010000193.1 GCA_020628265.1 Pseudooctadecabacter sp.
GAATCCGGTTCGATCTGGCCGGTGAGCATCCCGAAGAGGGTCGATTTACCCGCACCGTTGGGGCCGATCACACCGACGATGCCACCGGGGGGCAGATCAAAGCTGAGGTTTTCGACCAGCAGCTTGTCGCCCATGGCTTTGGTGAGGTTTTCAACCTCGATCACCTTGTCGCCAAGACGGGGGCCATTGGGGATGATGATCTGGGCGCGGCCGAGTTTTTCGCGTTCGGACTGGTTGGCCATCTCGTTATAGGCGCTGATCCGCGCCTTGGATTTGGCCTGACGGGCCTTGGCACCCTGCCGCATCCATTCCAGTTCGCGTTCCAGCGTTTTCTGGCGGGATTTGTCCTCTTTCGCCTCGCGTTCAAGGCGTTTGGCTTTGGCTTCCAGCCAGCTGGAGTAGTTGCCTTCGTGCGGGATGCCCGAGCCGCGGTCGAGTTCCAGAATCCAGCCGGTGATCGCGTCAAGGAAGTAGCGGTCGTGGGTGACGATCAGGATTGTGCCTTTGTAATCAATCAGGTGCTGTTGCAGCCAAGCGATGGTTTCGGCATCGAGGTGGTTGGTCGGTTCGTCGAGCAGCAGCATGTCGGGCGCATCCAGCAACAGCTGGCACAGCGCGACACGGCGCTTTTCACCGCCAGACAGGGTAGAGACATCGGCATCATCAGGGGGGCAGCGCAGGGCCTCCATCGAGACGTCGATCTGGGCGTCGAGATCCCAGAGGTTCTGGCTGTCGATCTCGTCCTGCAACTGGGCCATTTCCTCGGCGGTTTCGTCCGAGTAGTTCATCGCCAGTTCGTTATAGCGGTCGAGGATGTCTTTCTTGGCCTTCACACCCAGCATGACGTTTTCGCGCACGGTGAGGTTCGGGTCCAGGTCGGGTTCCTGCGGCAGGTAGCCCACGCGGGCACCCTCGGCGGCCCAAGCTTCGCCCTGAAAGTCCTTGTCCTGACCGGCCATGATCCGCATGAGCGTCGATTTACCGGTGCCGTTTACACCGACGACGCCGATTTTGACGCCGGGCAGGAAGTTCAGGCGGATGTTTTCAAACACCTTCTTGCCACCTGGATAGGTCTTGGACACGCCGTCCATGAAGTAGACGAATTGATAGGCTGCCATGTGGATCACCCTTTGCAGATGTGTTGCTTGCGCCAGTGCATACGCAAGGCGCGGGCAGGGCGCAAGGAAGGTCGATCAGGCGCTGCGTGTCGACATATCGTCACCGCGCTGCGCCAGCCAATCCATGACTTGATCTGCGGGCAGGGGTTTGGACAGCCAGTACCCTTGGATCAGACTGCAGCCCATGTCCCGCAGGACGTCAGCAGTCACCTTGTCCTCGACCCCTTCAGCGATGACCCGCAGCCCGAGGTCTTGTGACAACTCGATGATTTTACGAACGATTTTCAGGCTGACTTCGTCCGTAAGGACATTGGTGATGAGGCTCCTGTCGATTTTTACACCGGTGATGTTGAGCGATGCCAGATGGGATAGCCCCGCAAATCCCACGCCGAAGTCGTCAAGGTGCACGTGGAAACCGGCACGGGCCAGATCGCTGATGAGATTGGCGTGGGACGTCTCTGCCGAGAGGTCGCCGAAGTCGGTGTTTTCGAGGATTTCGATCGTAATATCCCTGCGCGGGATGCCGGAAATTTCAACGCCCCAGACAAGTCGGTTGATGAATTCCGGATGGCTGAGCAATTGCGGGGAGGCGTTGAAGGTCACACCGATATAATCATATCCCATCTCGTCCAGTTCTTTCTTTTTCTGAAGGGCGGCTGTCATGGACAACATGTCCAGCTGGCCCATCAGACCGAGCGTTTCAGCGAGGGGGAGGAACTGTTCGGGCGGCAGGAAGCCGTGATCGGGGTGGGTCCAGCGCACGAGGGTTTCAAAGCCCGCGATTTCGCCGGTGTGCAGGTCAAGGAACGGCTGGAAGACGTAGTCGAGCGCGTCTGTATCGACGGCTTCGACCAAGGCGCGGCCCATCTCGATTTCTGCGGAGTGCCGTTTGTGCAATGTGGCGTCATAGAGGGCTACGGCGTTGCGGCCTGACGCCTTCGCCTCATAAAGCGCAAAGTCCGCCTGTGCGAGAAGCTTGGTACCGTCGCACTTTGGCCCGCTTGATTGGGCTGCACCGATGCTGGCCTCAATCGTCAGGGTCCGGTCACCGGCCTTGACGGGTTGGGTGATGGCGTCATGCAGGCGGTGTGCCACCTCACTCAAAAACCGCAGGTCCGTGCTGCCGGCGCAGACGACGACAAATTCGTCGCCGCCGATCCGTGCCACCAGGTCGGACTTGCGGATCGCGCCCTGAATGGCCGCGGCTGTTTTTCGCAGGACGGTGTCGCCTGCGCGGTGGCCATAGGTGTCGTTGATTTCCTTGAAATGATCGAGGTCGATATGCAGCAAGCCAAGCGAGGCAGCCTGCCCGTCGGCTATGACCTTTTCGACGAATGTGAGAAAGGCTGCGCGGTTGGGAACGCCGGTGAGGTGATCATGCGTGGCCTCATGCTCCAACTCGGCGGTCATTTTCTGGAGTTGGGTTTCCTGATCGACCCGTTCGGTAATGTCACGGCAAACGACGATGGCGTACTTTCTGCCATCGCGCCCGCAATGGAAGGACGAACTGAGTTCTATCCAGAATTCCTCACCGGTTGCGCGCCGGTTGATGAAGCGTTGAACGGTCCCGTCCGTGATCTCGAAGTCATGGGCAGCACGCTCCTCCTTCGTTAGTTGCAGACGTTCGGGCAGGGCAAAATCCAGTGGGTTCTTTCCGATGATGTCGTCTTTCGGGCGACGGTGGATTTCAGAATAGGCGGAGTTGCACCACAGGATACGGCCCGACATGTCTTGTAGAATAATTCCGTCAGACGCCCTTTCGGATGTGATGCGGAAACGTTCGAGTTGCGCCAGAACCCTTGCCATTTCGTGTTGCATCTCCCTGAGGTTGTCAGATGCCTCACGGACCTCACGCGAGAGCGAGAGGGTGAGCGGTGCAAGAATCAAGAGCAACGCGCAAAGGCAAAGGAAGAGGACGACAAAGGTGGTCATTGGGTACTTCTGCAGTTTGTCTTCCCGCCTAGTGCAGAAGTCTTTGTTTAGTATTAAGGTCCGTGGCGTTCCGGTTCGATTGTCTTCGGAACGCACGCGGCATAAAGGCAGGCCATGAGACGCACTGGGTTACCATGGGCCACGAAGGGGCAGGTCATCGGACTGTTGGGGGGATCGTTTGATCCGGCCCACGACGGGCATGTCCATATCACGAAAGCGGCGCTTGAACGGTTCGGGCTGGATCGCGTCTGGTGGTTGGTCAGCCCTGGCAATCCCTTGAAGGAACGTGGTCCGGCACCGATGGCGGCGCGTCTTGAGATGGCGCGGTCGGTGATGGAGCATCCCCGCGTGACGGTGACCGATATCGAGGCGCGGATCGGGACGCGCTACACCGCCGAAACGATTGCCGCGTTGCAGGGACTTTACCCTGATGTGCGGTTTGTCTGGCTCATGGGGGCGGACAATCTGGCGCAGTTTCACCGCTGGCAGGATTGGCAGGACATTATGGCGCGGGTCCCCGTGGGGGTTCTGGCCCGACCGGGGGACCGGATTTCGGCGCGGATGTCACGGGCGGCCCGAATCTACCGCGAGGACCGGTTGATCGGACGCGAGGCGGCGCTGTTGGGGCGGACACCCGCCCCTGCGTGGTCTTTTGTGAACCTGCCGATGTCGCAAAAGTCATCGACCGCGATCAGAAATGCGGGCGAATGGGCCTCGGCCCCTGTTGTTGGCGATGATCCGGTCCCGTAAGGTTTTTCCATGTCTGTAACGCGTCGTGCGATGTTGGGTGGTTTGTTGTCGAGTGTCGCGGGTGCGGCCCTTGCCGAGGCACCTTTGTCATCCTTGCGTCCCCGCGCCCGCGCGGGAGGGGCTGTGGCCACCGCACCAGAGACAAGTCTTATACCAAGAGTTGCCCCACGCGGGCGCGCCACTACGGAAGAGTTGATCGCGGCAGCGGGGCTGGGTGGATCGGTTTCTCTCGTCGTTGCGGATGCCCGCTCAGGCGAAGGGATTGAGGCGATCGGGGCCGATGAGCCGTTGCCGCCGGCCAGTGTGACGAAGGCGGTCACCGCACTTTATGCACTGGATGCCCTTGGGGGGCGTTTCCGTTTTGTAACGCGCTTATTTGCGGAAGGGGCCGTGGAAGGCGGTGTTTTGCGTGGTGATTTGATATTGGCGGGTGGAGGTGATCCGACGCTTTCTGCGGATCATCTGGCCGAATTGGCCGCCGATCTGGCGGCTGCCGGTGTGACATCCGTAGAGGGGCGTTTCCTGTGCTGGCGCGGCGCGCTGCCCTATGCCGAAGAGATCGAGCCGTCGCAGTTGGATCATCTGGGTTACAATCCGGCGGTCAGCGGGCTGAACCTGAATTACAACCGTGTCCATTTCGAATGGAAACGGGTGAACGGTGCGTGGCAGAC